>NZ_JAQMUA010000413.1:0-11928 GCF_028330895.1 Kamptonema animale CS-326
GTTCTGTATCAGCCGTGATGTATTGGTTTGACTTTTTTTTGTGGGCGTAAGTAACCATTGAATTTCTCCATTTGTAGAGAAAGGGGAATGGGGAGAGGGGGAGTAGGGGAGAGTGGGGGTGAGTGGGAAGGCTTTGCCGTATGCCGTACAGTTAGACAAGCATTTGTAGAAAGTAAGTGTCAAATTCTCTCATTCTCCCCCACTCCCTCTCTCCCCCTCTCCCCTTCCCTTCCACACTCTCCCTTCCTTTTTCAAACCTAAATTATTTCCATGAGTTCTGGCTTCCTGACAACAGGTGTTTTTTACTGGTTCAATTGGATCGATCCAATTGGGGGGGGGAGGGGAAACAGAAGAGAAGGTAGAGAAGCGATCGCATTCTCACTCATGTTAAGGCTCTCAACCCAAAGAAGGTAGAATTATGGGAAAAGCTACTACTGATGCTGCAAGAAACCTTGCCGGTTCTTTCGTACTTACTATTATGCTAAAATATTAGTAAATAGTCGGTATCAAAGTTAATATTGCTCCTACTATCAAGTGTACTATGTCAGAACATTCACCTAACTCCCAATATCTAGCAGTTGCCAAAATTAAGCGTCGTCAGGTACTTCTGGCACAAGACCCTAAGACAGCACAAGAGAATGTCAACCAAATTCTACATCCCTATCTATGGCAAAGAGATTCAAGCCAAGGATGGACAGAAACGCTAGAACAAAATTATGGAACGTCTAACCCCTGAAGATTTACGAGATATTTGGATACGCTTACAAGCATAGTGCAGCGATCGATGCAACCTCATAAGCCTAAGTTTTTATTAACTTTTTTAAGTAACGATCTAACTGCCAATGTGTTAACTATTCTTACCCTAACTGGGACTGTTAAGCTAGGTAGAAAAATTTTATACCCTTTAGGCAAAGCAACAGGCGATCGCGCTACCATTGATAGAAGCCAAGCCATGAGGAGGCAACTCGGCGCAATTGGTTTGGGAGACACTTCAGATACCAGAGCTTATCTGAGCGCTCACTTGTACTGTATCTTCCACGATCGCACCAATATTGCCTCCATTCAAGTTAATGGTCGTATTATCAAAGAATCATTACTGATGGGGCCAATAGGTGCATTAAAAATGAAGACCGTTTGGGATAGTAACAAACTGATTACAATTATCTTATTTGGCAAAGAGTCATAACTATGTTTATCACCTTCGGAAGCAACCAAATCTCTCTTCAATCATTAGCAAATAAAGCCGAACTGGTAAAAATACTCGAAGGCAACCCAGAAAGTTTATTACTAGGAGAAATTGCCGAGCATAACTTAGAGTTTTATTTAGCAAAAGTCCACTTTCAATCTGATGACAGTAAACCTTTCTGCATTGGTATATGCTCTGAAGGGCATGGATTGAAACCCCATGTATTAATCCAGCCAGAGTGGGATATCATCCTATTCGGTTATAACCAGGAAGTAACAGGTGTTAACATTAACACTCGCCAAATAGCTTTTAAAATTCCCTTGAATTCCCTTTTTTATTATTTTTTACACCTCAAAGAGCGGGGCATTATATTGATTGTTCAAGAAGTGGATGTAACTGCTATAACCGAGTCAGGCAAAGAACTCTGGAGGTACGGAAAAGATTTGATTACCCAAACTGCTGTTAAAGGAGAAAAATTATACCTTAATTTTATGGATGAAAGCCCGACTTGTTTAAATATTGTAAGTGGAGAGTTAGTCAGCGCATGACATCTATGGTTAAAGTGGAGGGGCGGGTTTTAGGATAGAATCAAGACTATCCATGTAGTAATTGAGTAATTGAATCACCATGATAGCTGAACTTATGGTACAACCTTCCTACTGGATTGATAGTGATATTTCGATTGAGAAGGTCAGAAATCTTTACTTATTCAAATTTACCGAAAATCTGCAAGCTAGATTAGAAGAACTGGCTGAGGGGAAAAAGGCTAATATTTTAACTTCAGAAGAGGTTGTAGAACTAGCAAGTTTACTAGAACTGGATCGGATTTTTACCTTAATTAACGCTAAAGTTATAGCAGCCTCATGTCCATAAACCGTGCCACTCGAAAATTAGTAAGAAGTAGAGCTAGTTTTCTTTGTGAATATTGCCATTCTGCCGAAGAAAGTAGCTCTACTCTATCGCCCTCTCCCTTCAGAAAGGCGATCGCGTGTATTTTTGTAGCAAGTTTCACAGTTGGGTGGGGCGGGTTATCAAGATTATTGGTGAGTGACAAAATTCATCGCGATCGCGCACCTACAGATTCTACTAATTCATAATGTAAAAGCATTAACATTCTGGTGGGAATCGTTTCCATTGCATAAGTTATGCCATCTTGATGAGAAAATTCTACTTCAAAGGCACTGCCGTCAAATTCCATCACCACTGTTCCTACTTGTCCTTTAGATAATTTAATGATTTCTTTGGTTTCAAAATGGGTTGCTTCTATGTCTTCTGTTAAAGCAACAATATCTAAATCTTTAATTGTTTCCACTGTTTTTGCCTCACTTTTTGGTCGGATAACAATTTGTTAATCTGGGGAAATTTTCACCCTCGCGGACGATCCAAGCTGCTAGATGACCATTGGGCAGTTTCACTGTCTCTTCCAAAGTGAGTTGGACGCGATCGCTCTCTTCGTATCCTAGCATACGTAGTATACTGGCACTCTTACCAAGCGCGATCGCGTCCAACTGACGTTAATCTCGGCTATACCTCTTTCTCCACTCCCCACTCCCCATCATTTAAAGTTCGACAGCAACAGACGAATGGCGTTTAGGACTAGGGTTTTCTAAGATTTCTGCGACAAACTTAGCGCTGTTTTCTTCAGATAATCCTTTGATAATTCGCTCACTTTTCAAGTCAGCCGCAAAAATAATAGCGCCACTTTCATCCTCAACGGTACATTTTTGAGTTGTGCTGTTGACGAATACTGCCCAAGAACCAACTGGAAATTCTCTAGCGCCTGTTTTCTGATAAGCATTGCCAATCGCAGCCTGCATTAATTCCGAAATAGTTGTGGAATCACAAGTTTTTTGTTGAGGTTGAGACTGTTGCTGTTGAGAAGTTTGAGATAGCGATTTCCCCCGTCGAATGTCTTCGCCGAAGCCCTCTATATTGGGTGCAGATTTGCTTTTTACTGACAGGATTTCCACTTCAGCCGCTTCTTCAATTAACCTCACCGATGCCGGCTCGATGTTTAAAATGAGAGCGCTGCTTTTGGGTGAGGATTCAATAGTTGCTTCAAAGGTTGCACCAATAGGCAGTTTAGGAGAATTAGGCGAAAACATGGCTAGTTGACGGTCGTTGAGCTTGACAATTGGGCTGCCATCTCGGTAATTGCCAGTGTCGCTTTTAAAAGCATCGACTTCAAAAGTCAATCTTTTTCCTTTCCACTTCTCGCTGCTAAAATCAACATCTTTGAAATCGTTGTACTTTTGACCAATTAGTTCAACAGTTTCAAACTGAAAAGTCTGCAATTGCTGGCAAATTTCATCGGAGAACAAGTTAAGAACCAATGCAGCTTTAGGGGTTTGGCTGTCTTTAGATTCTACCCAATTGTAGCTGGCAGGCGCTACAATGCGCGAACTGGCAGTTTGGGTTCTACCCAAGCGATCTCGGTAAGTTAAATTGAGAGAGTCAATGTCATTTTCATTGTTGCCAAATTCCTTGTGGAGGACTTCTACCAATTTCTCATTGGGGTCGAGCAAGGCAAAGTTAACCATCGGCAAGCTGGGGTGTAAACTAGCTTCGTATTTAATGCCTTTACTATCTAGCTTTTCCTTCCATTCACCAGCTAAATCAATGGCAATTGGCTGTCGCTTGCTATCCCTTTTAATTTGACCACTTCCATCTCTTACTACTTTTTGAAAAGGAACACTTAAAATGTAAGTATCCTTGGGCAATGCTTCATGTAACCGCTCATAGTCAGATTCAAGGTGGAACTCAATTTTCAGTTGGCGCGACAGTTCAAGACAAGCTTTGCGAGGCACGTCTAAATTGGGATTTGTAGTTTCTACGTGCCACAATGCGCTAGCAGCTAACATCCGCTCTTTGGGGTGAGGAAATGCGTCAGCTACGTCGCTTCTTAAACTCTCATACAATTTGCCAACAGCTTCTCTAATAGCTTTGAGGTCATCGCCTTGTTGCTCATAGATTTCTGCCATCCGTTCTCGATATCGTTCTTTAGTATCTTTGGCCCATGTCACGTAGTATTTCTCCCAATCTTCTCTCTCATCTAAATCTTTAGGAGAGGGGAACAGGTAGCGAAATTCGTCGCGGTGGCGGCTGGTGAGGCGGGTGGGTTCCCACTCAGGATTAACCGCACTGCGAGCGATGCAACTGATAGCAGCGTTGTCTTCTGCGGGCAGTGGTACTGTTTTGTAAAGCCGGGGGTCGTCTTTGAAGTCAAACAAGTAAGAAGGGTATTCGTTCGACCATTCCTTAGCAAGATTTAGCAAATTGGGGTGGTAGTCTTCTGTGCGAGTAGCACTTTTGGGGCTATCCACTTCAATTTGCAGGGCATCAAACAGTTGACCGAGTAGTTTCTGCTTCTTGTGGTTAAATAAGTTTGTAGGTTGTTTTGGTTGGGGTACAGAAGACTGTACTCGTCCAATTAAGGTAGCAACCCAGCCGATTTTGTTGTGTGCGATCGCTACGGCAATTTGCCGCAATTTGGTATACTTACGGTTACCCTCTTCATCAGTAGCTTTGGTGTAATCAATTTTGCTACGCTTGGAAATAGCTTCGTACTCGTTTTCTTGATTAGCGTGTCTGGTTTCAGAGGCAATATTGGGGAGTTTTGAAGCGGGAGTAATCACTAATTGATCTCCATCAAAATCGCACTGGTGGTGCTGCATAGCTTGGTCGGGACGAATGAAGGCGCATCCTTTGTACTGCATTAATTCGGGATGGCTTTTGTTGTCTACTGTGTAGCGGCGGATGTTATCTTTACTGACAATTGGATAGCGAGTAACGATGACTTCTGTGCCGTTTTTCAAGTGGGGGGCAACAATTGTCCCCGGCTGTAAATCTTCGCAGGGTTGAGCCATTGCTGAACCATGATGAATTGCTCCTTTAATTGCTAAGTCTCGCCATTTTTTAGCTAGTTGTTCTTGCATGAAATCGACGACTTTGGGAAAGTCAAGGAGTTGACCGAGTTTGTCGTTTCTCAAAATAGAAATTAGCCGATATTCGTTGCGTTGAGCTTTTTCATCGGTTTCATCTTCTAATCCGTTGTTATCTTCGTGAATGTTAGATTGAAAAGCCACTTTTTTGTCATGTTGCTCTACTAAGTATTTAGCAAGTTGCAACCGATTGTTTTGCAAGTCAGCTAACTTGTGGGCTTCAAGTTTGGTGGGGGTGGCGATGTCAGTCTGAATAGCTGCTTCGGAGTACCAAATCGAAAATTGCCAGGAGTTTTCGTATTCCGTTACTTTGGCATTGCCTCGGTTTCCTAATACCGCTTTGGGAAATTCGTAATCTCCGCAAGGAATCAATTCAGCTAATTGCTCTTTAGCTATTCCTTTGATGGAAGAGCGATCCATAATGATATGATAGCCTAATTTATCAGTTAATTGGTCATCGGGAAGTAGCGTTCCTTTAGCAAGGAAGTTAATTTGGGGAGTCGCGCAATTCTCTTGTTCCCAGTCTGAAAGCCAAGCAAATCGAAATTGAAAAGGGCGGTTGTGAATAGCATCTAATTGTTGGGCTAATGTTGGTGAAATCTTGCCGTGACAGTCTCCGGTTTGATATCGTTGAGCTAAAGCTTTTTCAGAAGGGTCATCACTTTGGGAATCAACAATTTTGACTCGCAATGTTTCACCACTAACAGAGCAGTCTAACAACTGGACTCCTTGAGTGCAACTACTGACTAGCAGGGAGCCGTAGCGACAGGAGTGGTCTGGTTGAGTTGTGAATACGCTTAACAGTTTGGCTGAGAGTTCTTTGTCAGCAAAGTAGACATTCTTGCCAGAACTAAAGGCAACTCTTCTAGCAATACCGTCTCCAAAGTCGATGTTTTTGAGAGGGTCAAGGCTGCTATCATCTGGGTCGGGTTTGACGATGGTTAGTGTTGCTAATTCTTCGGGTTGAAAGAGTAGTTCAAGCATTGAATTTCGGAGGATTTCCGGTTCTATTTGGTAGCGTCCTTTTTCTTTGCCGTTTTCTAAGGACATATCAAAGACAGGGATTTTTAGCCCAACTCCTGCTAAAAGCTCAGTATACTGGCAGGTTGGTTCTAGTGATTGAGAATGCTTTTTGCTCATTATTAGTATCTCCTGAAACCTGAAAAGTTAGTTGTGATGATTGATATCAATTCCGGTTGTATCGGAATGATGGGGAATGGGGAATAGTGGCTAAAATCGAGAGGCCACAAGGCTAAATCTTTTTCTCTGGTCAAAGTGACAAAAGAGGGATGGTTAATCAATGGAAGCGTGAAACCATGAGTTAGAGTAGGTGAATTTATGTCTTTTTGCCCGTACACTCAATTTCTTTTATACAAGTGTGGAGGTGAAAAGACATCCGATGATTGAGGGATAGTTAACCGCTCAATTGGAGGGGAATGGGGGGAGTGGAAGAAGGGAGAAGGGGAGAGGGGGAGAGGATTTGACGAGTTTTTAGCTGGCATTAAAAAATACCAAATTTTAATGCCGTACAGCTTAGGAAGTAAGCGTCAAATTCTCCCCCACTCCCACTCCCATTCCCTATAAATTGAGTTAAAATGAAGCTAACAATGAGGTAGGGTTAAAGAATGCAAGAGAATAAATTTGAATCACAGTCTCCTCAATGCCTTGATAAAATTGAGCTGGGTGATAATTGTTGGCAGGGGTCTAATCCGCCTCAGTCTGATGCCGATAAGCGGCGGTTAAATAGCCACTTATTTGAGCGAGCTATGAGGTGGATTAATACTTTTGGTACGACAGAAGAGGAACTTGATGATTTGAGCTATTGGAGCGAGGTTTAGCTGAGGAAAGGGAAGAAAAAGGCGCAGCGAATGAAATTTCTGTGTCCTCCTAACTTCCCATTTTCCTATCTAAGGGGAGTGGCGCTTTTGGCGTTTTGCTTGGGGTTTAGTGGTCGATACAGCGGCTGGCAACTGGGAGTTTAAATTAGCTGGGTAGGCGTTCAAGTTATTGCCTTTGAGTAAGCTATAAACAACTCGGCGTTTGCGGAAAACTTTAGTTCCGTCTACGGGCAATCCTCGCTTCCAAGCATCTGCTATCGCTTTTTTGTCAGCCGAGATTACGATTTTGGTCTCGGTGTGGCGATAGGGTTCTGGTAGTTGAGAAGCGTCAACTAAAACTTCACAGGTAGGGGGATTTTCTTTCACAGTAATGCGGTGGTGTTTACCGATAATTTCTGAAGTTAACACGCCGCACTCGTTGAAGTAGAGAACGGTTTTGTCTAAGCGTTCTCTCCACCCCTGGAGTTTGTTGATAGCTGTGGAATGCAGTTCTATCAAATACTGCATCCGAGCCTTGATTGCCGCAATTTCGGCATCAATTTGGTCAGCTAAGTCCGCGTGGGTGTCAACAGCAAGTTCTTGGCTTTCTTGGGTTTGCCAAAGGGATTGCAGCAGTTGGTCAATTTCTTCAGGAGTTTCTATTGATTCTAGTTGATGCCAAAGTTGAGCAGCAGCTAGGGAGGTTTGAGCGAGGGATTGAGTAGCAAGATTCATCAATATCCTCCGTTGATGCAGGTATGATAGTAATCATGTCGAGCTTCAATTTGAGTAAGTGCAGCTATTGTTTCTGGGTCAGAGTTAAGAGCAAAATGCCGCTCTTGTTTGTGGTTTTTAATCTTGATAACTGGTGGAGAATCCGTTGTTTTTTGGGAATTTGATGCTTGTGGTTTGGGCATACAGGTCAAAAATATTTTCTGACAAATAGCGCGATAGCGCTCTTAAAAAAAGAGGATTTAAAGAGATGAATTACCCCATAGTTTTTTACCCCAAAATAGTAATGCAGTTCTGCCATCAATATCCTTTGTCAGAGGTAAATTCTAGTGGTGCTACCTCATCCCAAGTTCAAGAAACTCAACAATTCAGGCAACCTGTTGTTTTGCTGACTCCGCCTCAACCGCCTGTAGTTTTACCTGTCAAGTTACTGTGGTTAATTTGGGTGTTTTGGCTGTATGGTGCGATCGCTCTCCCGCTGATTGCTATATCATGGGGTTGGCTATGGTGGGAAATGCTGCTGGTAGTAGCGGCTTATTCATGTTTAATTGCGGCTGCTTATAGTTATGTGTTTGATTGCCGCCAAAAACTATTATCTAGATATAAGCAGCAGGTTTTAGAGTATAAGCAACAAGAGGTATTATCCAAAAAGCAGCCGGAATTTTCTAGTTTTAAGCAGGAAAAAGAAGGGTTGCAGACAGTTTTAAAAAGTCTAAAAGTTGACCTTGATTCCAGAAATAGATTGCTTAAGGATTTGATGTTAATTCGGGTTAGTTATATTGGCAATTCTCAAGCTCGACAAGGGGTGAGTGAAGAACGCTTTTTGCAATACTTGCAGCGGTATTTTAAGGGAGTGGTACAGGCAGCGGAGTTTAAAATTCCGTCATCTCGAAGAAGCTATTCAGCAGATTTTATTGTAATTCACACTCCATCGGGGATAGGAATTGATGTGGAGATTGATGAACCTTATGCAGGTAAATCTAAGCAGCCGACTCACTGTTGTGATACTGAGGGCGATGTCCGCCGCAATCAATTATTCTTAGAGTGGAATTGGATTGTGGTTAGGTTTACTGAGAAGCAGGTAGTACAAGCGCCGTTAAGCTGTTGCAAGTTTATTGCTTTTGTCATTGCTGAAGTAACGGGCGATCTCTTTTCCTATAAGCTGTTAGAATCTGAACCTGATTTGCTTCCGGTTAAACCTTGGACAACAGCAGAAGCTAGAAAAATGGCTAAAACTAATTATCGCCTTAGCTATTTAAGCTGAAGGAAGGGGAAGGGGAAGGGGAAGGGGAAGGGTAGAAAAAGCAGATTACTTAGGAAGGTAAAGTTAATATGCAATCATTTGAAGAAGGTTTAATAGAAAAGCAACCCCTTAACCAACGGTTGCTTCAAACAATTCGCCTAATTGGAGAGTACAAGGGAAAGCAACAGTTATTTAAAGAACAGGCCCCACAAGTTTTAGGCACTTTGCGCCAAGCGGCGGTTATTCAGAGTACCGAATCTTCTAACCGCATTGAAGGTATTACAGTACCGCTGGAACGGATTAAGAAGTTAGTAGCCGAAAAAACAACGCCGCGCGATCGTTCTGAACAAGAAATTGCGGGTTATCGGGATGTGCTAACTACAATTCACACCAGTTATACTCATATTCCTTTTAGTACAGGAGTCATTTTACAACTGCACCGCGACCTTTACCAATTTGCTGTTAATACAGGTGGACGCTGGAAAAGTGTGGATAATGAAATTAGCGCTACTTATCCTGATGGGACTAAATTGGTGAGGTTTCGACCAATTCCAGCTTATGCTACTCCCGCAGCAATGGAACGTTTGCAAGAACGGTTTAATCATCTCTGGGAATCTGGTGAGATAGAACCTTTATTGCTGATTCCAACTTATATTTTGGATTTTTTGTGTATTCATCCATTTTTAGATGGAAATGGGCGGATGGCAAGGTTACTCACTTTGTTGCTGCTATACAAAGCTGGTTATGAGGTGGGGCGATTTATTAGTTTGGAACGGATTGTGGAGAGAACGAAGGAAAGCTATTACGATACGCTTTATCAATCTTCGCAGGGATGGCATGAAAGGCAGCATAATTTATTACCTTGGTGGGAGTATTTTTTGGGGGTTATGCTGCTATCAGCCTATCGAGAATTTGAGCAACGGGTGGGATATGTTACTTCTGCAAAAGGAACTAAAACGGCAATTGTATTGGATGCGATTAACAATTTGCCTCAAGAATTTTCTGTTAGGGAATTGCAGGAACGGTGTCCGACAGTGGGAATTGATTTGATTCGTCGTCTATTACGACGGGAGAGGGATGCTGGACGTTTGCAATGTCAGGGACGAGGGGTTGATGCACGTTGGCGAAAGCAATAGCGGGGAGTGGGAGTGGGAAAAACTTAACAGCCAGTTGTTAAAATTATGCCAACTGATAAAAGAGATTGAATGTTAAAAGAAGTAGCTTTTTTAAAAGCTAAGTATTTCAAAAATTAAACCTGATTTATCCGATGGCAAATTCACTGAATTGTCGCATATTAGGGGGGTCAAAACCTAGTATAATGTCTTGTTTAGGAACTCCTAATTCTACGAGTTCATTGGCAATACCTACCTCGGTTCCATCCTGCTGAATCCAAATTTTATTGTCGATAATATCTAGGTGTAAAACTGGGCCATAAATTCGCTGCTGATTGCGCCAGCCTACATATACTAATTGATAATGATCGTGTTCGGTATCAAAGATAGTTTGAGCCTGAATTCGCTCATCCCAAACCAGACTGGCGTGTTGAGAGAGCAGATTTTGGATGTGCTTCCTGTAAAGGTCTACATTTGCCATTGTGCGATCGCCTCCTCCGCTGTATTATAAATAATTATATGGACTTGATTTTGTTTAAGTAAAGACTGAATAAAGCCCATTGTGAAAAAACTATCGTAGACATTGCTGGGTACTGCCAGGTATAAAATGCGGTCAGATTCTTGTTGTTGCAAAGCTGCTCGATAACTAATAAATTGTCCTAAAGCTGTGTAAAATTCGGAGATTTTGGATGGGCCAATAAAGCTTTTAATTTCAACGGCAATTTTCTGTCCATCTTTTTGGGCTGCAACTACTTTTTCTGCACCTAAGTCAATGTAAAGTTCGAGAGTTCCTGCTTGTAAAGTGTAAGGATCGTGAGTAATCTGCCATCCATCTTTCTGGAGAGCAATTTTAACGACTTCGTGAAAGGCATCTTTAGCAGGCATGGCTGTACTGACTCATTGTGTTTAATATCTTAAATAGTTGTATTTTAAGTATATACGCTATTCATCTAAAAAAGGAAGGGGAAGGGGAAGGGGAAGGGGAAGGGGTAGAAAAAGCTAATTAATTGGGAAGGTAAAGGAACGGAAAAATCCAGGTTATTGCGATTTTCTATTGAACAAATAAAAATTAACGTTTATCAGGACTTACTTCGACTGGGTTTAGCAACAATCTCCTTCTTCTCAAAAGTATAAAGAAGGGAGTAGGAAGTATAGCTAGGGACTAGGGGAAGAAGGGAATAGAATAAGCGAGTTTCGGCAATAAGCGAGTGTCCTAACCGCCTGGGTAGCGGGACTTAGACAAAGTTGGAGGCAAAATCAGGCTCAATCCCTTTCTGGCAAAGCGATTTAGCTTAGAAGGGGTAAACCCGGCTCAAACCCAGTCACAGCCAGAAAAATCATAAATCGACCTCAAACTCTTTGTATGAATGGGTTTAAGCCTGTTTTCCGGCTAACTTTTGTCTAAGTCCCGGTAGTTGCGATAAGCGAAAACTTATCCTTCCTTCCCCTTCCCCTTCCCCCTCCTCTTATTAACCTATTGTCGCCGGAACAATTCTTTCGAGAGTTCAGGCCATCGTTTCAAAGTAGGGTCTTTTTTAGTAACTAATTGTGCTGCTTTCCTAGCTTGTTCTAGTATTGCTTGGTCGTTGACTAAATCTAAAGTAGCAAATTTAGGAAGACCGGTTTGCTGAGTACCCAGAATTTGACCAGGGCCTCGCAATCTCAAATCCATTTCAGCTAAGAAAAAGCCGTCTTGCGAACTCTCCATCACCGTAAGTCGCTCTCTAGAATTGCTAGATTTGGAATCACTCACCAGTAAGTGTAGCGAACTGCAAAAAGCAGAGGTCAAAACTGCAAAAAGGGGATTTTTGAAACCACATTAACTGCCAAAAGTGGGTGTCTCAAAACCACATTCAGTGCAGAAGAAACCACATTACGTGCAAATAAACTGCAAACA
>NZ_JAQMUA010000035.1:0-6590 GCF_028330895.1 Kamptonema animale CS-326
CACCTGAACAATTAAACGATGACAGGATAGGAAGAGCATTAGACAAATATTATCAAGCTGGGACGACAAAATTATTCACAGCAATTGCTCTAAAAGCAGCGATGAAATTTCAAGTAGAAACGAAAAGCGTTCACCTAGACAGCAGTTCAATATCAGTAGAAGGAGAATACAAAAGCCTTCAGGAAAAAAGCCAAGGAAATGAAGCAAAATGTTCCGAGAAAGAATCAGAAATGAAAGCCATAAAAATCGTACATGGATACTCACGAGATAGAAGACCAGACCTCAAACAATTTATCATAGATACAATCGTAAGCGGGGATGGAGACGTACCATTGTATCTAAAAATAGATGACGGAAACGCCGACGATAAAAGTGTATTTGTAGAGAGACTGAAAGAATTTAAAAATCAGTGGACATTTGACGGTATATGTGTAGCAGATAGTGCCTTATACACAGCTCCTAATTTGTCAGCGATGGCAGGAATGAAATGGATAACCAGAGTGCCATTAAGTATCAAAGAAGCTCAAAATAAAATCTGGGATATAGAAGATAATGCCTGGGAGCCAAATCAAATAAAGGGGTATAAAATAGCAGCGATATCAAGTGATTATGCTAACATCAAGCAAAGATGGCTAGTGATAGAGAGTGAAATCAGAAAACAAGCAGCCATAAAAAAAATATCCGAGCAAGTAGAGAAACAGTTAGAATTAGCTAAAGCCTCATTGCGTAAGCTATTCAGACAAGAGTTTGCTTGTATTGCCGATGCAGAGATGGCAATAAGAAGGTTATCAGAATCTTGGAAATATCACCAGATTGCAGAAAGTGAATACCGAGAAAAGCCAGTCAAAAAAACGACAATTAAGCCGAAAATAGAGAGCCAGACCAAGACAACAGTTTATCAAGTTACAGGTAAAATAGAAACCCGACTCTCAGTGATAGAAGCGGAAAGAGTCAAAGCCGGGAGATTTATATTAGCCACGAACATCTTAGATACTAAAACAGTGAGTAATGAACAGGTATTATCGGAATACAAAGCGCAGCAAAGTAACGAGAGAGGATTTAGATTTATCAAAGATCCGTTATTTTTTACGTCAAGCGTATTTGTGAAAAAGCCGGAGCGAGTGGAAGCAATTGGAATGATCATGGGACTGTGCTTGTTAGTGTATAACCTAGCTCAAAGGAAATTGAGACAACAATTAGAAGCTACCAATGAAGGGGTAAAAAATCAGGTAAAGAAATTAACCAATAAGCCGACAATGCGATGGATATTTCAGATGTTTCAGGCGGTGCATTTAGTGACCATAAATGGAGAGAAGCAAGTCAGCAATTTAACCCAAGACCGTCAAGTTGTATTAAAGCATTTAGGACAGTATTGCTGTCAATACTATTTAATATTTTCAAGTGGATGATGATTGGTATTAAGGTATAAATATTTGTAAATAATCCTCATTTATGAGTCAAGACAATTTGCTATTGGCATGAGTTGACCTGGTTAAAAAGATGAGTTGAAGTGATAAAATAGCGACATGAATATATTAGAAAAAGTCAATTATTTCCACTTACTTAATCTAGGTAAATTTGACAGACTCCTGTACCGCTAAAACCGCATAAGTTCAACCCGAAAGCATATTGGCTCCAAGCTTTCACAACTGATAAAAAAATCCAAGCCACATCTGCGGAATGTGGGTTGTTAGGCGGCTCGCCCCTTGGATCTCACCTATTGACTTGAGAATGCTAGACCCGCTCGTAATAATGTCTATTCCCTGACTTGTATACCCACGCGGAAAGCATATCAGTCGTCGATAGGCTCCAGACCCGCGATGCCGTCCTTCATTGCCTGGATTTCCTCCAGAGAGTGTCCCTGCCAATCCAGGTATTCGCCCACAACCCGCAGAGGCTCTCGGGAGCGATAGGACTTCGTAGGATTACCTGGATACTTCTTGTCCGTCAGATTGGGGTCATCCATAAACGAGCCGACCGGTTCCACCAGGTAGATTCGGCATGGATCTTCGCCCTTTGCCAGCTCCGCTCCCCAAATAGCCGCGTGCAGGGTCTCGCTGAAGTAGACCCAGGGCGACCTCCGCTCAGTATAGTTGGAGGGATAGCCGGGTTGAATCAGATCCCCAGGCTTCAGGTTCGCTCTGGTGCCATGATAGAAGCGGCGTGAGCTGGTGTCGGAGGGTATCGATGGTGCTGCTGGATTGCTCATGTTTATCTCGTCATCTATATCGTGACCATCATTCTGCGGAAACAACCAGAAAAATTCACTTCTTGGGCTTTGAGATCGAGTGTAATACAGAATGTAAATTCTTTGCGTCCACACTTCCGACACCAGATAATGTAATATCTGCTTCTAACGATCGCGGCGTTTCAGGGCTATATCCAAAACGAACAACTAGATCTGGTCTGCGATCGCCAATACCAATATAATCAGCACAAACTAACCAATAGATAAGGCTTTCAAGATTAATTGATAATAGCTCGCCTATTTGAGGAACTATTTTAATTGATTTTATTTACTTTTATTTCACTTTAACTGTTCAAAACTATCGCACTGTGTTCTGCCGCCCATCAAAACCCTTGTATTAGTTATGTCAGTTGCGTAAGTCCTGTAAATGTTGCCTTATGCCTTCTGCTATAAAACTTTATAATCTCCCTTTTTAAGGGGGTTGAGGGATAGGAGTTTCAGCTTTTAATCTGTAAGCTCTCCCTGATTGGGAAGTTAAAACCAGCAGTGACTTTTCTTCTCTGGGAGACAGTTGCAGGGTTTCTATGTCACTTTGTAATAAAATATATCTTAGGGTTGATTTACAAAAGCTTTATAAATATACTAGGAGTGAGGCTTTATTATGAATATACTAGGGTGCGACCTCTCGACTTGGAACACCTCAACTAGGACTTACGTAAATCTATTTGTAGCGCCGCCTTCTGAGCGGTAAAGTCACCGCCTAGAGGGAGGGATTACGTTAATTAGTTGGTAAGTTCTGTCAAATAAACAACATTTCCTCATCATGATTAAGCACAAATCTTTGAAACATCTGAAGCTGTTTGCGATCGCGCTCTGCGTAGAGGTCTTGTTCGCTAACGCTTTGCCAGCCCAAGTACAAGCTCAAACTCGACCCCAGGCTTCCAAAGTCAGCGTCACCTTCAGCCCTCCCGGTGCAGGGAAACCTGACAACTCCGCAGGGGGAGCCTCCCGCAGCAGCGCCCAGTGCGTTCAAGACACCGCCAATGGTGGCCCCTCGGCTACACCCTTAACGCCGGCGAATTATCAAGCGTTAACGGTGGCGGAACGTCCAACTTTCTTTGTTTACGTCCCTGAAACTTCAGCGCGAAAGGTATTTTTTAGTCTGGAAGGTGAGAACAAAAATAGCCACTACCAAACGACTATACCAATTAGTGGCAAAGCGGGAATTGTCAGCGTCAGCCTCCCGGATAGCGCACCAGCCTTAGAAACGGGCAAAAATTATAAGTGGTCTTTTGTGATTATGTGCGGTAATGCACTCAGACCCGATAGCCCAGCGGTAGAAGGGACAATTATGCGATCGCAGCTTAATCCCACCTTAACCAGCCAGCTAGAAAAAGCCACACCTTTAGAGCGTGCTGCTTTGTATGGCAATGGTGGCATTTGGTACGATACTCTGGCTACAGTAGCCGAACTGAGGCGATTAGAACCCAACGATTCCTCCATAGAGGCGACTTGGACACAATTGTTAACATCAGTTGGGCTAGATGCGATCGCCACTAAGCCACTCCTGTAATAAAAAAAAGGCAGAAGGCGGAAGGCTAATGCGGAAGATAGTAAAGAAGAGTTTGGGGGGAGTACTTCCTACCTAGCAACCCATCGCGCCTTTGCCTCATGAAATTGACTCAAGCTCAAAACTCAGAACTTATGCAACGCGAAGTATCGCAAGGAACGAAGCAAACTCAAAACTCCCCCCCTTTATTTCCCCAAATTGTGGTTGCTCAACTAAAATCATGCTAGCAACCCAGATTCTCCTATCAAATCTGGATGCTAATCGCAGATGTGGCCACAGCTCAAAAAGCGAATTTGGAAATGGCGTTCAGTTCTGATTGCGGCTCCTAGCGTGGCATTCTTAGTCATGGCTGCCAAATATGCGGGACTCTTGCAGCTAATCGAATTAGTTACCCTCGATCAATATTTTCGCTTGCGTCCCCTAGAAACTGTTGACCAGCGTATAGTTATTGTCACGGTTGACGAATCAGATATCACTCGCATTGGCAAATGGCCCATATCTGATGCCGTCCTAGCTAAATTAATTAAAAATATCAAAACCCAGCAACCTAGAGCTATTGGCTTAGATTTTTACCGCAACTTACCAGTACAGCCTGGCCACCAAGAATTAGTACAAGTATTCAAAACCACCCCAAATTTTATTGGCGTAGAAAAAGTTGTTGGAGATGCAGTTCCACCACCGCCAGCATTGAGCGAATTAGATCGAGTAGGTATCGCCGATTTAGTATTAGATACCGACGGTAAAGTACGGCGAGCTTTACTCTCTGTTAGCACCGAAGATGGCCAAACAAAATTAGGTTTAGGCACAAAAATTGCCTTGATGTATTTAGAGAAAGAAGGCATTTCTCTAGAGATGATTGATGCTACTAAAATGCACTTAGGATTAGGCAAAGCAGTATTCATACCTTTTACAGGCAATGACGGCGGCTATGTCAGAGCTAATTCTGGCGGCTACCAGATTTTTCTCAACTTTCGCGGGCCCCAGGAAAGTTTTCCCACCATCTCGATGACACAGGTTTTAGAGGGAAAAATTCCTCCTAATTTAATGCGCGATCGCATTGTTTTAATTGGTGCAACTGCACCCAGCCTCAACGATTTACTATTAACTCCTTACAGCAAAACTTCCGGCGGTAGTCCCAAGCGGACTCCCGGAGTAGTCATTCATGCCAATATAATTAGCCAAATTTTGAGCGCCGCCATAGAAGGACGACCTTTAATTAAAGTTTGGCCGCATTTACTAGAAGTTTTCTGGGTTTTAATTTGGTCTTCAGCGAGTGCTGGTTGGAGTTGGCGGCTGCTAGAATCAAAGCGTTTTAGAAACAATACTTTAGCGAAAGGAACGCTCCTAGTGGCATCCATTTTAGGCACAGGAAGCAGTCTCGTTACTGTCAGCTATGTAGCATTTCTAGGAAGTTGGTGGATACCTGCGATTCCCCCGCTACTGGGTGTAACTGGTTCTGCTGTTGCTATTGCAGTTGAACACAGCCGCAGATTGCACCGCGAAAGCGAAAAAAGACTAGCTCAATTCTTGGAAGCTGTACCTGTGGGAGTAGCAGTAATTGATGCTGATGGCAACACTTATTACACTAACAATAAAATTCAAGAATTAGTGGGAAAAAAAATTGCAGCTTCCGCCACAGCTCAGGAATTAGCAAAAGTTTATCAAATTTATGCAGCGGGTACAAATGAACTCTATCCCAATCAAAAATTACCCATCGTGCGGGCCTTGAAAGGGGAGAAAAAAATGGTAGATAATTTGGAAATTCGCGCGGCTAATGGTCAAATGATTCCGATAGAATGTCGGGCAACTCCTGTTTATGATGAATTCGGTAATATTGCTTATGCGATCGCAACTTTTACTGACATTACGGAACGCAAAAAAGCGGAAGCGGAAAGAGAAAGCTTACTAGAAGAACTATCTGAACTCAATCAAGATTTAGAAAAATCCCTAGATGCTGAACTAGAGCTCACCGATGCCTATGGCCGCTTCGTACCCCATGAATTTCTAGCTTTACTTGGATATGAAAGTATTATTGACGCAAAATTAGGCGATCAAGTAAAGTTAGAAATGTCAATTTTATTTTCAGACATTCGTGACTTTACAACCATGAGTGAAAGCATGACTCCTGAAGATAATTTTAAATTTATTAATGCCTATTTGAAGCGCATGGAACCTGCAATTACTGCTAACAATGGATTTATTGATAAATATATTGGCGATGCAATTATGGCATTATTTAGCGGCGAAGCCGATGATGCTGTGAAAGCTGCTATTACTATGCTTAAAGAGCTGGCTGAATACAATCAAACTAGAGGCCGGCCAGGCAGGCCATCGCTACAAATTGGGGTAGGAATTAATACAGGTTCTTTGATGTTGGGTACTGTCGGCGGAGAAAACCGCATGAACAGCACGGTAATTAGCGATTCGGTGAATTTAGCTTCGCGGATGGAAGGATTAACAAAAAATTATGGGGTGTCGTTGTTAATCAGCCATCACACTTTTTTGCGCTTGCAAAATTATGAGGATTATTCGATCCGATTTATTGATAGAGTCCAAGTTAAAGGTAAGTCAAAAATGGTGGCTGTTTATGAAGTGTTTGATGCAGATGAGCCGGAAATGCGAGAGGCTAAGTTAGCTACTAAGTCAATTTTTGAGGAAGCTTTGTTTCTCTATATGAATGGGAATTTTACTAAATCCGCCCAACTTTTTAAAGCGTGTTTATTAATTAACCCACTGGATAAGGCAGCTAAAATTTATCTAGAACGCTGTCAAGTTTGAGTTGAACTCCCGGTGTAACGCCGCCCTCTGGGCGGTGACATACCGCCCAGAGGG
>NZ_JAQMUA010000414.1:0-2594 GCF_028330895.1 Kamptonema animale CS-326
ACCCCAGACAGTGCGAAAATAGAGACGAAGTTTCACGCCATTAGCCCTATGTCCGATCGAGAACCAATCGCGATCGCCACCTCTAAATCCTCAGAGAGCAGCCAAAACAGCGAAGAATCATGTACCTCAAGCTTAGCCGCTTGCGTGAAAAGCCTGGGAATAGCTCAAATCGAAAGGCACATTTTTATCTGTGCCGATCAAACCGTACCCAAGTGCTGCGACAAAGAAGCCAGCCTGGAAGCTTGGAACTACCTAAAAAAACGCTTACAGGAACTAAAATTAGATAAACCTTCAGGCGATCGCCCAAGTTGCATCTTTCGCACCAAAGCCAATTGTCTGCGCGTTTGTAGCAACGGCCCGATTATGGTCGTCTATCCAGACGGTGTGTGGTATCGGAATGTGACACCGCCCATCATCGAACGGATACTTCAAGAACATCTGATCGGCTCTCAAGTAGTTCAGGAATATGCTTTTTTAACTCATCCTCTTCCAGATAAGGAGCTACACACTCACTAACATTTCCTGTAACGATCGCCATCACAATCGCAATCGTTAGGAATTAGACACCACAGCTAGTTATCAAGGGTAAAATCACTCGCTCTTCCCAGCCACAGCTCAAAACATTCAAGTACGTAAGTAGGCATTATAGTCAAATTTCTCTATAGTATTCAGAAGTAGCACCGTACAGACAGGGGCATTAAGCGGCTGAAAGTCTCCAGACTAAATATCCCACTCGCTCTAACTGGCGTGCATCTTTAGGAAGCACGCCAGATAACATTAGATTAGCGGGAAATTATTAGCTCAACCACCACTGCTAACCCCTAACACAGGGTCTAGTAGGGGACTGGAAAGCCTAATTGACCCGCCTCGGCCAAGGGGCTAAAACCCCCACCTCATTACAATTCCTTTTAAATCGTGGAGAGGCATATACCCTGCCCTGCCTTTCCTCTCACCGTCAAGCCGATAAGTTTTGTTCGCTGCCAGCGTTGCAATCACTACAGTTATGACGGGAGTCTCCAGGCAGGAATAAAGATGAAGGAAATTAATATAGGAGATCAAAAACGGCTAATGCTGGTTGACGACGATCCCAACCTGATACTGCTAGTTAAAGATTATCTAGAGTTTCGGGGCTACGATGTCGTCACCGCAGAAAATGGCCGCGAAGCCCTGGAAAAACTAGAAGAGGATCTTCCCGACTTAATTATTTGTGACGTGATGATGCCAGAGATGGATGGTTACACCTTAGTCAAGCACGTCAGAGAAGATCCTCGTACCAGTTGGATTCCAGTTTTGTTCCTGTCTGCCAAGGGTCAAAGCCAAGACAGAGTTAAAGGTCTCAGCACTGGGGCTGACGTTTACATTGTCAAGCCCTTTGAACCAGAAGAACTCGTGGCACAAGTAGAATCTTCCCTCAAGCAGGCAACGAGATTGATTCGCCACCAAAACAATGCGATCGACAGTGGGCCAAAAATCAAGGCCCGCCGTAACGTCGATTTAACCCCAACCGAGTTAAAAGTCGTACAGTTGGTGTCCCAAGGGTTGGCAAACCGTGATATTGCAGATGTGATGAATGTGAGCCAGCGGACAATTGAAAGCCATGTTAGCAATATGTTGGGCAAAACAGGCCTCCACAACCGGACGGAGTTGGCTCGCTGGGCCTTGGAGAGCAAAAAGGCTTAAGCTTAAATTGCTGCAATTTAATCACACAGAGGGAAGGCAGAGCGTGCAAAAACTAAGGGCTTGCTAGAGGGCTGCAACAGGGCAATAACTATTGTTTTTAGCGGAGAGCGATCGCCAAAGAGACATTTGCCACAGAGTTGCCCTCAGCCGATACCTCTTGTCAAAAGCAGCCCGCTTATGAGATGAAAGCAACTCTGTGGCAGTAGAGCCTAAAATATGAAATACTGGGGAAATGGAAATTTCTTAATTTTATTCCATTGCTAGGTTAACTCCATGTTGCTAAAATCTAATACTTAGATTAAATTCCTTTCTACAATTATTAGGTCTAAGTTTTTATGTCAAACTCAATGAACCGTCTGTCTATTTTTGTAGACGGGAACAATATGTTCTACGCTCAACAAAAAAATGGCTGGTTTTTCGATCCGAGACGAGTGTTGGAATATTTCAAGAATGCACAGCAAAATGTAATGCTGATTAATGCTTTCTGGTATACGGGTCTTAAAGACCCTCAAGATCAAAGGGGATTCCGAGATGCTTTGATTAGCCTGGGTTACACAGTTCGCACTAAAATCCTCAAAGAATACTACGATGACGCTTCTGGCAGATATTCTCAAAAAGCTAATTTAGACATAGAGATAGTCGTAGATATGTTTAATACAGTGGATCAATATGACCAAGTTGTGCTTTTCAGCGGGGATGGGGATTTTGAGAGGGCGATTGAGCTGCTAAGATCGAAAAATACTCATATTACTGTCGTATCAACCGAAGGGATGATTGCTAGAGAACTCCGTAATGCTACAGATCGGTATATCGACCTAAACGAGATTCGCGAACATATTGAGAAAATAGATTATTAGAATAATGGGTAATGGGTAATTGGTAATGGGTAATGGGTAATTGGTAATGGGTAATTG
>NZ_JAQMUA010000415.1:0-3036 GCF_028330895.1 Kamptonema animale CS-326
CCGGAGAGCTCTCCGGCTCGCACTACTTTATAATTCCGATGTCTATCTCCTAAACCTCTTTGTCACCCCCCCAGCTTGTCTAACAAACAAAAGAAACCGGGTTTTTCAGATCACCTTTGCCTATACACCGATATATGAGTGCAAAAATCCGGTTTCTCACTCCACGCGATCGCTCTTTTTGGGGATGGAGAAAAGCGATCGCTCTTGGGAATAGAGATGGCGATCGCCTCTTTCCTCAGACAAGGGCGATCGCTACCAATTAATTACCGTTAAAATCGTTACCTTTGCGAACTCTCGATCTGCCGTCACCAAACTTGCTGAATTTTGGATTGCCATTGCTGCAATCACCGCATCCGGTAATTTCAAGCGATATTGCTGGCGAATTTCAATGATTTTCTCAATCAAAACAGTATCCATCGCCACTAAACCAAGAACCTCCACTCGTTGAAGAAATTGCTCAAAAATCTGACGATCGCCTTGAGTCAGCCCAGGAAATACCAGAAACTCAATTTGGCTAATGACTGAAACTCCGAGCCACTCAGCATCTTTAAGTAATTCAATGAGTTGAAGATTTCCTTGAAGCAGAGCCACTATAGCATTCGTATCCAACACATAGCGATTACCACTCATCGCGTAGATTCCTCTGCATTCTTACTGCATCTCCCTGCCAAGTTAATCGCCCCACCAAAGCAGAGAAATCATAGCTGGGTTTCTGCTTTTCATCTGATGAAATCGGATTCAAAACCACTAAATTTTCCCGTTCTTTTAGCAATCGTAACGCAGCTAGTATCACTTCAGAAGCCGATGAGTACCTACCGTTTTTAACGGTTGACTGAATAAACTGATCTAGTTCAGGAGTTAAGGATATATTCATAATGTTGAGTCATCTATTTAAGCAAACTACTATCTCCCATAATAACAAAAACTATCAATTTTTGTTATTCAACATCTTTGGCGATGAGAAGATGGCGCGATCGCTGCCTAATTTCTTAGCTTGAATTACCTGGAGACTACCACCTGCATAAAGTGCGGGTTGCTGCGGTACACTGGCACTAGAATTTGACCGACTCAGGCCCACATCAAACCCCACCTCCGATAACAGATTAGTGAGATCCGTTTCAATTAACTGCCAAGCAGTCTCCGTTTCAAACAACCAGAAAAAAACTGCCACCCCTGGCCAAAATATCGGATTAGTCGGTCGGTGAAAATCTACCAAAGTGAAGATACCCTCCGGCTTGAGCACGCGGTAAACTTCTTGCAATATTTGCTGCAACTGCATAGGCTGCATTTCGTGCATCGCCACACTGGTATGCACCAAATCAAAATAATTGTCAGGAAATGGCATTTCCTCGGCAAAAGCTTCTATATACTGAACTGAGGGGACATTCTTTTTTGCCCGTTTCAGCGATAAGGGTGAAGCGTCGAGCCCGGTGACATCCTGAGAGTATTGGATTAGAAATTGAGTAGTTTGACCGCTACCACAGCAGAGGTCTAAGATTTTAGTGTCCGATCCGATGGTCAAACCTTGCAAGGCTAGCTGGCGAAAACGCGCTTCCCCGCCTACACTTAGAGCAGCGATGCGGGATATCGCGTCATAGAGCCACTGGTAACGATAACTTAAATCTCTAAGAATTGTTGCCATAGTTAAAATTGTGTATGTTTGGCTATCGACTAAGGCTTATTAAGAAGTTATATTATTAAAATTGGTAACAAAGCTGAGACAAGAGGGGAAATGCAAGCGCTATGGGTCGTATAGGAGTTTTACTACTAAATTTGGGTGGGCCGGATCAAATCGAAGATGTCCGCCACTTTCTTTTCAATCTGTTTTCTGACCCAGAGATTATTCGCATACCCTTTCCTTGGATGCAGAAACCCCTCGCCTGGTTGATTTCTACGCTGCGGGCCGAGAAATCCCAGGAAAACTACAAGCACATCGGCGGCGGCTCTCCTTTGCGACGAATTACAGAAGAGCAAGCCGTAGCACTGGAAGCAAAGTTACAGGAAAAGGGACAGGAAGCTAAAGTTTATGTGGGGATGCGTTATTGGCATCCTTTTACTGAGGAGGCGATCGCCAAAATCAAGCGCGATCGCATTGAACAGTTAGTAATCTTACCACTCTATCCCCAATTCTCTATCAGTACGAGTGGTTCCAGTTTCCGACTCTTAGAAAGGATCTGGCAAGACGATCCCACTCTCCAACAGCTTGAGTATACGCTTATTCCTTCTTGGTATCAGCGATCGGGCTACCTGCGGGCAATGGCTCAATTAATCGCCCAAGAACTCGATCGTCGCCCCGATCCCGATGGAGTTCATATATTCTTCAGCGCTCACGGTGTCCCCGTTAGCTATGTGGAAGAAGCAGGAGATCCTTACCAGCGAGAGATTGAGGACTGTACTAGCAGGATTATGCAGACTCTCAACCGACCAAATGACCATACCCTTGCTTACCAAAGTCGGGTTGGCCCGGTGGAATGGCTTAAACCATATACGGAAGATGCGATTCCAGAATTGGCTGCTAAAGGAGTTGATGAGTTGCTTGTAGTTCCGATCAGCTTTGTTTCTGAGCATATCGAAACTTTACAAGAAATTGATATGGAGTATCGCGAATTGGCAGAACATTCGGGGATTCACAACTTCCACCGCGTGCCGGCTCTTAATACTCATCCTGTATTTATTGAGGATTTAGCTGATTCAGTTATTGAGGCTTTGGATGCACCCCATATCAAGTTTTCTGAAGTGATACATCCTCCGAAGAAGGCAAAGATGTATCCGCAAGAACGTTGGGAATGGGGTTTGACTACGGCGGCGGAAGTTTGGAATGGTCGTCTGGCAATGATTGGGTTTATCGGACTTTTGGTGGAGTTAATCACAGGTCATGGCCCGCTGCATCTTATTGGGTTGCTTTAGGGTATTTGTTAGTTGTTAGTTGATAGTTGATAGTTGATAGTTGTTAGTTATTAGTTGATAGACACAATTAAACGTAGGGTGGGCGCTCGCCTCAAAAAGGCTATAAGTCATAGCAGAAGATGGTTGAGG
>NZ_JAQMUA010000416.1:0-8299 GCF_028330895.1 Kamptonema animale CS-326
AAAAAGTTATGTTTGACCGAGCTTGAATTGCCCATCAAGTGCGATGGCTGCGGCTGGCTACGCGATCGCGATTTTTTCTAACTTATTCAGCAAGCCCTAGCTAAAGTCCTCTGAAGAGGACTTTAGAACTCCTTAGTCCTCTTCAGAGGACTTTAGTTTTGAGGCAGGGGTTTTAACCCCTGACGGACTAATGGTTGTGACCTTAAGTTGATATAAATTGGCAATACCATGTCCCTACTTGTTATCCTGACTATCTGCCACTGTAAGCGGCGATTCGTTCTTTGATAAACTTGATATAAAGATGCTTGAAAGTAGACTTAACCACGCGGGGCATTCCGAAATCTATCGGCATCAGATTTTCAGGTAGTTTCCAATCCAAAATCTTTAATTCTTCCGGTTGTAACAGGGGAAATTCAATTGCTTCTAAATTTGAGCAAAAACCCAATCTTATAGATGCCGCTACTGTGGGAACGCTTGCGGGTTCTACATTGACAATTTCTATTATAGAGCGATCTAGAGCAAATACATCGGACGACGCACCTAAAATCCCTAAATAGCGAGGTTCACCGCCGCTTGGCCCATTACCTTCATGACCAATGATGCCATCAAGAATTGTCAAATTTGGGTTAATTGCCCGTGCGGTTTCTGCTAGCATTGTGCCAAAACGAGCGCTATCTTTTCCTGCTTCCATGTGCCACCATGCTTTCATTTTTCCGGGGACACAACCGAACAGGTTTTTAACTCCCATTGTCACGGTTAATTGTGCGTGAGATTTCAGCTTGGGGATGTTAATCACCACATCTGCTTCCATTGCTTCTTTGCACAATCGCAAATGATTAAATTCCTCGCTGACTGTCTGATAACTCTTGCCTTGAAACTCAACTATTGGCAAATTTAGTTCTTCTAAAAAGGGCAAATAACCATTAGCTTTGGCGACACCAATTGCACTACCAAAAGCGGGACTATCTCCTAAAAATGGTTTACCACCTGCTGCGATTACCATTTTGGCAATGCAGTAAACTAATTCTGGGCGGGTGACGCATTCTTTAGTCGGGCGAGAACCAGTTAAAAGGTTAGGTTTGAGAAGGACGCGATCGCCTTTTTTGACAAAGTTATTGATGCTTCCTAGTGGTTCTAGCAGCGTTTCTAGAGATTCCTGCAAGGCATGGAAATCGTAAGATTTGGCGCGAATTAAACTAACTTTAGCCATAAGTTAAGTAAGGAAGAAGGAAGAAAGGAAATGCAATCAAAAGAAATAATTTAGCAGTTAAGAATTTTCTAAAAATTCTTGAAGTTTGCTAGAATTTTATTCAGTTGGAAATCTACCGGTTGCCGCCCGCTGCATGGTGGTGATTCGCTGAGAGTTAGGGAAAGTTCCCTCTCCTTGAATTTGAGGTATGGGCGGTTTTACTTCTACTTTTATCACCTTGGCTGTGTAGACGATCACTGTTTGATCGATTAAATGGAATGTTAGCACAGGTTGCGCTAACAATTGGGGTAATTGTTGACTGAAGGTAGCGGCGGTAACAGGGATATTAAATGCTTCTGATTGACCGTTATCAAAATAAAAGGTAACTTGTGTGGCGTTGGTTTGAGCCTGGGTAGCAAAGGAACTTCTCATAATTTTGTTATTTGTTATTTGTTGTTTGTTAGTGGTTAGTGGTTAGTGGTTGGTTGTTAGTGGTTGTTGTTAATTGTTTATTTGTCACCTAGTTAGTCATGGGTTATCAGTGGGTTGGATTGTTGATTCCAACAACTAACAACTAACAACTAACAACCAACCACTAACCACTAACAATTATCTATTCTGGCATAGCGCTCATTTTATCTAAATCGAGAACTTTTGCCAAGTCTTCAGCACTCATTAAACCACGCTCTAGGACTATTTGCCGCAAAGATTTACCAGTTTCTAAAGATTCTTTGGCGACGGCGGCGGCGTTGAGATAGCCAATATCTGGGTTAAGCGCGGTGACAAGGGCGAGACTACCTTCAGCATAAGCGAGACAGCGATCGCTTTTGGCTTCTATTCCCTCCAGACACTTTTTACTGAGTGCGTTGATGGTATTGCCTAAAATTTCGATACTTTGAATCAAATTATAAGCAATGAGCGGCATCATTACATTCAATTCTAATTGTCCAGCTTGGGCGGCTAGGGCGATCGCGCTATCATAACCCATTACCTGAAAGCATACCATTGATGTCATTTCTGCCATCACGGGATTGTATTTACCGGGCATAATTGACGATCCCGGCTGTACGGGGGGCAATTGAATTTCTTTGAAACCAGTTTTTGGGCCAGAATCCATCAATCGCAGATCGTGGGATATCTTAACACAATCTTGGGCTAAATTGCGGATAGCGCCAGATACATTGACAAAGGGGGCCATACTCTGCATAGCGGCCATTAAATGTGGTGCGGGTTTAAGGGGTCGATCGATTAATTCGGAGAGAATTTTGGCGGCGCGATCGCAATATTGCGGATGGGTATTTAAGCCTGTACCTGCGGCACTACCACCCAATCCTAATAATGTCAAGTCGCCAGAAGCAAGTTCAATTCTGTTGTAATGTTCTGTCAGAATTTGTGCCCAAGCGCGGAAGGTTTCACCTAATCGTATAGGTACGGCATCTTGAAGGTGAGTGCGGCCAGATTTGACAATATCTTTAAATTCTTCGGCTTTGTTGTCAAGGGCGGCAATTGCATTAGATAAAGCCGGGAAAAGCGTCCTTTCTAAGGCTAAAAGTCCACCAATGCGAATCGCAGTCGGAATCACATCATTAGTCGATTGACCGTAATTAACATGATCGTTAGGACTAACTCGTTTATAGTTACCTTTTTCATCGCCTAAAATTTCTAAAGCGCGATTTGCTAGGACTTCGTTAACGTTCATGTGGTGAGAAGTTCCAGCGCCAGCTTGATAAACATCAACTACGAATTGATCGCGCAATTTACCTGCTAGGATTTCATCCGCCGCTTGCACAATTACTTGACTAATATCCTGGGGAATGCAGCCGAATTCGCCATTCGCGATCGCGGTGGCTTTTTTAATCAGAATACAGGCATCAATATAAGTTGGCAATGGTTTGATACCACTAATAGGAAAATTTTCGACGGCCCGGAGAGTTTGGATACCATAATATACGGTAGATGGGATTTGTTTGTCACCCATTGAGTCGCGTTCTGTGCGGTAGGTTACGGTTTGTGGTTCTGTCATATTAGGGAGTTGGTGATAATATCGAATTATCGCACATTTAGAGGTAATTGCATTGACGAATGAGGTTGAAACAGAGGAATTAGTTGGTCAACTCCGGGACGCTGGAGTTAAGCATAACCCAGATAATATTCTGCGGATTGCTAAATTGTCGGATGGTAAGATTGTTTTTTTAGAGATTGGCAATGATATTTCAGGGTGGCAACACATTCGGAAAAATCATGCTAATGAGTTTATCAACAGGGGAATTCCTGAAGATATGATTATTGATGCTATAATGAGTGCTGTTACTAGCGGCGTAATTATAGGTACTCAAGGCACTAAGGGTACGCGAGATGTCTATGAAGTAGACTTCAATGGTGCAGTTCAATACATTTCAATAACTGTTGGTGATAATGGCTATATTGTCGGGGCTAACCCTACTAAAAAAAATATAATCCGGCGTTTACTTCAGGAGATACAGTAATGGTGCAAAGAATTAAGCTGATGGCTGATTTTGATTGTTATCCTCTTTGGGATATAGATGATGCTGGCGATATTGACCCCACAGAATTACCACTGAGTGAGGAGACTATTGAAAGATTGCTCAATTGGCAAAAGATTTATGATGGAATTATTGACTGGGATGATCCGGCTTTGGCTGGTTTTGCCAGTGAACAGGAAAAGATAGCTTTTGAAAGGGAAGGGATTAGTTTATGGCAACAACTTCAAAAGGAATTGGGAGATGAGTACCAGGTTGTTTATAAGAATCAATTCTTGCATCGGGTTGTAATTCATCGGTCTGAATTGAAGAATATTCATGTTTTCCACAGAACTTACGCACCCAACCAAAGAAAACCGGTTTATCGAGGATACTCCGTCCAAGCCCACAAATTCTCTAAAAAACCCGGTTTCGGGAGCCAGCGTAAGTTCTATTCCAAAAGGCAGAAATTGCCTGATTAAATTGAGACTAAATCCGGTTTTATCACCCTTTTTTAAGGAACCATAGAGAATCAGAAATACAGAGGAAAGAAGAAGAGAATAAAAGAGTTATTTAAAACCGGATATTGATTTAGTGAGTTATACAAAACAACCTAACATTTCAACTTCACAGGCCAAATCCCAAAACCAATTAACCGGCCTGGAATATCCCGCAAAATTGGCAACCGCAAAAATCCCGGCAATGTAAACGGTTTGTCGCCATCCAGAGCACGGGCAATAATTTGTTGCTGAATTTGATTTTGAAAAGCCTGAATCGCTTTAATCGGCCATTCTCTCTGCCGTTGTACTTCTGCTAAATCCCACAGGTGTAAACTGCCATTTTTTAATGGTTCGCTGAGGATATTAGCCGCTACGATTGCATCTTGAACAGCATAATTAATCCCCACACCGCCAACGGGAGACATCGTGTGGGCAGCATCACCAATTAGTAACAATCCGCCGCGATACCACTGGGGAAGTCGATTCGATTCCACCGAGAGAAAAGCCATTTCTGACCAATCTTTGAGATGGTGGACGCGATCGCGAAATTCTGGCGCTAAATCCACGATCGCACGTTGCAATGTCTCAATACCATCAGCGCGAAGCTTTTGATAACTACCTTTGAGAATCACGTAACCTAGCTGCCAATAATCGAGGCGATCGATAACCGCTAACAGGTGTCCGTCACGGATGCGGCCGTCTAAACCTTTCCCCTTTGCATCTTGTGGCGATCGCGGTAAACGAAACCAGAGAACATCCATCGGTGGGGAAGTTTTAATCGGTTCAAAACCTGCCAGTTGACGGAGACGGGAAAATCGACCATCTGCGCCAATAGTCAGAGGCGATCGCACTTCATGCCAACCCCCTTTACCTCGATAGCGGACACCCCGAATCATCCCTTTTTCTGCAATCAGTTCCTGCACATTTGCACCCATAATTAACTTGAAATCCGGGTACTTTTTCGCCTCGGCCGCGATCGTTTCTAAAAATTTGACTTGGGGGAGAAGAGTGATATAAGGAAAGCGAGTTTTGAGGCGACTAAAATCCGCCGCCTTCAGACTTCCGGTGGGTGTTTTAAAAGTGAGTTCGTGAATTTTACTATGAGGTAATTCTAACAGGCGATCGGCTAAACCAAGTCGATCCATTAATTCCATTGTTGATGGGTGAATCGTGTCGCCCCGAAATTCGCGATCGAAATCCTGATGCAATTCTAAGATGGTGACTGGGATGCCTTGGCGGGCTAAAAGTAAGCCGAGAACCACTCCCGCCGGGCCACCGCCAACTATGCAGCAAGTAGTTTCCTGTACGTCAACAATCTCATGGTTATCAGTCATTGATTTCAAGGATTGAGGTAATTTGTACTTAGGGCAATTTTAGTCTATTTTGCTACGATCGTGTCAAAGATAGAGGACTTACTATGGAGTCCCAGAAACCGGGTTTTTTAGAGAATCTGTGGGTTCCGGCGAAGTATTTTCGTCAAAAAACCCGGTTTCTTTGGTTGGGCGCGTAAGTCCTGAGATATTTACAGCACTAGCAAAAAATCGTCGCCTTTCTCCCATTCATAATATAATAGATGTCGGTGAGGAGCGAGAGAATGTTAACTAGAAAATGACAATTGATTTTGAGTGGGATCGAGAAAAGGAAACAAACAATATTAGAAAACACGGAGTTGCTTTTGATGAAGCACAGACTATTTTCGACGATCCATTTTTCCTTTCCATAGATGACCCCATACACTCTGTAGGCGAAACACGCTTTTTAACAATTGGTTATTCTATGCACCAAAGACTACTAGCGGTGGTTTGCACAGAGCGAGGCAATGCAACTAGAATTATTAGTGCTAGAATGGTAACTAACTGGGAAAGGAGTATTTATGAACAAGGCAATTAATCCGATTGATGAGTATGAAATGCCAGATGACTACTCAGAACTACTAGCGGGATATGATTTTAGCAAAGTAGTAAGAGGTAAATATCGCCAATCTCATCCAAATCGACAAAAACCTCTAGTAAAAATTACGGAAAAAGATGGCGATAGATATGTGACCATCAGCAGGATAGAAGGCAAAGGGATTATTACACCTGATGGCAACCTACAAGTACAGTTTTTATCAGATGTTCCCCCAGGGAACCGCAGCGTTATCCTGACAATCCAAAAAATAGATGACTCAAACAATGATAGCTTAATTTCCCATCAAAACAGGAACAAAGAGGGGACAATAACAACTATTGAAGCCTCAGCAATGATTACACCAGATGGTAAACTCACAACACAGGTTTCCTCTGAGATTATCCCTGGAAATTACCAAGTTTTCCTCAGAATAGAAGAACCAAGAGAACCAACTCCAGCAGAAATTGAGGAAAGTGAATCACACCTAACCACCCCACACCTAAGACAATCTTTAATAAAAACGGTCGAAAACTGACCCTGTTGCCAAAGCTTTGTTAGAGTTATCCTGTAAATCTATATAACTCCACAACCCGTCACGACGCGATCGCTAAATGACTCAAACCTCTACCCCAACCAAAACCGAGACTTCCCTATATTCCTTGACAATTGCCCCCGCCCGTGTCATCCGGGGCAAAAATGCGATCGCGCAATCAATAGATGCGATCGCCCAACTCGGCAACCGCCCCCTGATCGTCGGCGGCAAAAACTCCCTCGCAGCCATCCAACCCTATCTCGAAAATCAGCAGCTAGAAGCCGCCCAAGCTACCTACGGTCAAGATTGCAGCGAAAATAGCCTCAAAACCCTCCACGAAAGCGCGATCGCCCACAAAGCCGATTTCATCATCGGAGTCGGCGGCGGAAAAGCCCTCGATACCGCCAAACTCCTAGCCCATCAGCGTCAAATCCCGATCGCCACCATCCCCACATCCGCCGCCACCTGCGCCGCTTGGACAGCTTTATCTAATATCTACTCAGATCGAGGTGCATTCCTGTATGATGTCAGCCTCGCCAAATGTCCCGACTTACTCATCCTTGACTACAGCCTGATCGAAACCGCCCCCCAACGGACATTAGTAGCCGGAATTGGAGATGCGATCGCCAAATGGTACGAAGCCTCAGTTAGCAGCGGCCACTCCGAACAAACCATGATTATCGCCGCCGTCCAACAAGCCAGAGTCCTGCGCGATATCTTATTCCAAAAATCAGTTCCCGCCCTCCAACAACCAGGAAGCGAAATCTGGCAAGAAGTTGTAGACGCTACCACCCTCCTCGCAGGCGTAATCGGCGGTATCGGCGGAGCCCAATGTCGGACAGTCGCCGCCCACGCCGTCCATAACGGCCTCACCCACCTCCACCGCAAGGGAACCCTACACGGCGAAAAAGTAGCTTATGGGATATTAGTGCAATTGCGCCTAGAAGAAATGCTGCAAAACTCCCAACTTGCAGCCTCAGCCCGCCAACAACTAATCAAATTTTATAGCGAAATCGGCTTACCCCAAACCTTAGCGGATCTAGGCTTAACCGACATCACCCTCGCCCAATTGCAAAACGCTGCGGAAATCTCTTGTCATCCTAACTCCGACATCCACCGCCTACCCTTCAAAGTCACCCCCGAACAACTGATGGCCGCGATGGTATCGACTACCGCCCCTATCGAAACAGGGCGTAACAACCTCGCGGCGACACTAGCCAACGAACAACCCTAAAAAATTAATAGGACTTATGCAGAACATCACTCTGTCATGGCGATCGCAACGAAGCAATGCCTTAGTTTTTGGTACAGAATGCCTAAGTCGCGATTAAAATGTAACCGCAGATACACGCAGATTGCTATGATGATTATCCGCCCGATCTCCGGTTAAAAATCAACTCCCTCTGTGCCTTTGCGCCTCTGCGGTTCGTTATTAAATAAAAACCTTATTTCCGATGACATTAGACTGGATTAGCCCCGCCGACAGATTACAAGCATTACCGCCCTACGTATTTGCCCGCCTCGACGAACTCAAAGCGCGCGCGCGCGAACAAGGACTAGACTTAATCGACTTAGGAATGGGGAACCCCGACGGCGCAACGCCCCAGCCCGTAGTAGAAGCCGCGATCGCAGCCGTTCAAAACTCAGCAAATCACGGTTATCCCCCCTTTGAAGGAACCGCCAGCTTCCGCAAAACCATTACCAACTG
>NZ_JAQMUA010000417.1:0-9719 GCF_028330895.1 Kamptonema animale CS-326
GGATGGAGACGTTGGCGCTGTTCGTGTTCCCCACAGCTAAGTCAGGTTTCCCGTCGCCGTTGATATCGCCGATGCTGATGCCGAAGGGGGCAGTGCCAGTAGTGAAGGTGACTTGGGTGGCGAAAGTGGGGGTGGTGGCTCCTGGGGCGGTGGTGTTGGGTAGGATGGAGACGTTGTTGCTGTAGTAGTTCGTCACAACTAAGTCAGGTAAACCGTCGCTGTTGAGGTCGCCGATGCTGACCCCGAAGGGGCCAGCGCTAGTAGTGAAGGTGACTTGGGGGGCGAAGGTGGGGGTGGTGGCTCCGGTGGCGGTAGTGTTGAGCAGGATGGAGGCGTTGTTGCTGCCGGCGTTCGCCGTTGCTAAGTCAGGTAAACCGTCGCCGTTGATATCGCCGATGCTGACGAAGGCGGACTGAGTGCCAGTAGTGAAGTCAACTTTGGGGGAGAAGGTGGGGGTGGCGGCTCCGGTGGCAGTAGTGTTGAGCAGGATGGAGACGTTGTTGCTGCCGCTGTTCGCCGTTGCTAAGTCAGGTTTCTCGTCGCCGTTGAAGTCGCCGATGCTGACACCGAAGGGGCCATCGCCAGTAGTGAGGGTAACTTGGGGGGCGAAAGTGGGCGTGGTGGCTCCGGTGGCAGTAGTGTTGAGCAGGATGGAGGCGGTGTCGCTGTCGAAGTTAGCCGTTGCTAAGTCAGGTAAACCGTCGCCGTTGAAGTCGCCAATGCTGATGGACAAAGGGTTACTGCCAGTTGGGAAGGTGACTTGGGTTGCGAAGCCTAGTAAACCGCTGTAGGTTTTGAGGGTGGTTTCTGTGAGGGCCAGTTTGGGCTTTTGGGGGGATGGGGGGATGAGTTGGGGGATGTCCCAGGTGCCTCCTCGTTCGCTGTTGCCTGTGGTATTGCTGTTGGCGGCGATGTTTGCGCCTGTGAGTTGGTGCACTTGAGCGAGGAATTGGTGGCCTGTGTCTCCGGCTGCTATGTTACAGCCGTAGAAAATAATATCGGCATCGGGAATTAATGCTTTGCGCCACTGTTTGAGTTGAGGGCCGAAGCTTTCTATATTGCTGCTGTTGAGTGTATTTGCGCCGAGTTGTACTGCACCTGGACTGCCGTGAGAGATGATATGGATTGCTTCTATATTTTTTTCAGTTGCTAACCTTTCAGTAATTTGCTCAATACCATCGAGCGTTTCATCTAGGATAATTACTTCAGCATTTGGAGAAACGCCGCTAATTAAACTCTGGTAATCTTCAACATTTGAGTCAATAAAAACTAGATTTGAAATAAATTTTTTCTGTATCATTTGCACTCTATTTACTTTTTCAGCTTTATATGTCTAGCTTCAATAAGGCTTATGCACTCACTAGCATCTCCTATCATGTCAGGCAAATTACTTGCGCTCTGTCATTGCGAGGTACGAAGCGATCGCAATCACCTTTATACCTTACCAAGGACTCCCAATCATCGTGAAGGCAGACCAATAATAAGGATGGGAGAGATTTTTATTAGTCAGATTACCTAATTCTGGCGGTAATTCTAACTCTTTATTTAAGTTTAACAAAATTAAACGACCCTTATCTATGCGAACTTGACCTTTAATCATAGCAATTTGAGCCTGCCGCAAGGCTTCAGCTTTAATCGGCGCGACCTTCAACTGATGGTAAAATTCAGCCATTAACCCTAAAGTACCTTCATCGCTTACATACCAAAGACTAGCCAAAACTGACTTCACCCCTGCTTGCACAGCTAGCCCCGCAAAGCCTAATTCAACGCCATCATCACCCACAGCAGTTTTACAAGCGCTCAACACCAATAACTCAACTTTAGGCGGATCGTTCCAGCCTAGTTCGCGCACGCGATCGAGTGTTAACCTTCTATCTGATAACTGAATATAAGAATTGTTTGGCGATCCTGGCTTAAACTCTCCGTGAGTGGCGAGGTGAATAATTCGATAGGGTCTGTCTTTGCGCTGCGCTTGAAGATTATTAAATGTGAAAGATTGGTTGAGGAAGGAATTGCCATTCCACTCGGAGGTGATATTAGAAAGTTCTAATGGTACTGCGGGTAAAGGTTGATTTTCAGTAAATTGTGAGGCTCCCATTGCTAAAACTTCAGCATTTTTAACGCTTTCATAATTGGTATCTGTTAAGTTGACACTGGGAACGAGTCCGATGCTGTATTTTTCTACTAGAAATTGGGAACCATCATGGAGGGCGGCTAAGGGGAGCGATCGCAACCCCGCATCCATACTAAAAACTAGCGTATCGATGCCCTGAGCTTTCAAATCAGCTTCCAAGGGCGCAATTATCCACTGGTAAAGTTGCTGGGATGCTGGCAAATAGCTCTGAGTATTGCGTTTTCTGGGATTAAGGAGTTCCGACCTGAAGCTGGCGGAGACTTGCATCAAAGTTTCGCGCCGGGCGGCGGGGATGCTTTTGTGAATTGGGATGCCTGTAGGGGGAACGACGATCAGGTCTAATTGTTCGGGGCGGGATAAGGTGTAAATAATGGCTGGTTTTTTACCAGTTTGGCTAGCGATCGCTCTAATTCTTTGCTGTATGGCTGTAAAAGATTGCAAGTCCCGCCTGATTTCCTGGTTGACGTATGACCCCACTTGTTCGCTATAGAAGATATCGATAAAGAAACTGGCTTGAGGGATATCGCCTTTATCAATCTGTCGTGTGATATCGCTAAGACTAACTCTACTTAGAGGCGATACCGTTTGTACAACTTCACTTTCCCAATCGGATCTAGAGTAAAAAATAGATTCAATGCTATTCAGGTTGCTAGATTGTGCGATCGCATTGGTAATTGAGATATCCGGTAAGGATAAGGCGGTGCGGGGAGAGGGAGATAAACTTAGTGCTGGTGTTGGAAATGGCATCGGGGTGAGGACTTCAGGCGCAATGGGGGACGCAACCAATACCGGAGATGTTGGTGATTCTAGTATTGGTGATGGCGCGAGTGATGTCGTTGGAGATGGTATTGGCGATGGTGTGGGTGATGTTGTTGGAGATGGTATTGGCGATGGTGTTGGCGATGGCGCGGGTGATGTCGTCGGTTCTGGTGTTGGAGATAATGTCGGTTCCGGTGTTGGAGATGGTGTTGGAGATGGTGTCGGTTGTGGTGTTGGAGATAATGTCGGTTCCGGTGTTGGCGATGATGTCGGTTGTGGTGTTGGAGATGATGTCGATTCCGGTGTTGGAGATGTTGTCGCTTCTGGGGTTGGAGATGATGTCGATTCCGGGGTTGGAGATGGTGTCGATTCCGGGGTTGGAGATGGTGTGGCTTCCGGCGTTGGAGATGGTGTCGCTTCTGGGGTTGGCGAGGGTGCGGAAGTAACGATCGCAATATTGCCCTGAGTGTAACTGCTAGGCGGCACTGGCACCGCAAACTGCGGCGAAATTGTCTCCGAACCTGATGTAATAGCTCCCGCCGTCCCATTGGTTGTCGCATCGCCGATAATAAAGGGTATAGTAGTGCCCCCCGCATGACTAATCGCGATCGCGCCGCCACTTGTGCCATTAGCGCTGGAAATGCTCACATCTATACCGTTGGTATCTGTAAAAGTGCCGCTGACTGTAAGCAAATTGCCAGCCGTGATGTCAATATTGCCACCAGCAGACTGGAGATTACCTGTAACGGCGATGTTGTTGGCAGCATTGAGGGTAATATTGCCGCTAGAAGTGGCGATCGCATCCACTGCAATGTCTCCTCCCGACTCCAAAATCACAGGCCCGCCTGCTGTCGAAATCGCTCCCACTGCAATACTATTGCCAGAACTAGCACCCGGAGAAGCAAAAAATGTCTCCCCTGCTGTCACATTCGGCGGCACATTCGCAGCATTCGCCAGAGTCGAAACGCCCGATCGCAAAATCAAGGCTGGACTCCCTGAAAGCACCGCCGCATCAGGATCTGCCGAACCAGACAAAGTAGTATCTGGCCCAGTGATGGTAATATCTCCAGCCGCGATCGCGCCTTTTGCTTCCACCTTAAGTGATACTCCTGTATAATCTCCAAACCTCACATCTCCATCGGAGCTGATAATCGGGTCATACAAACTCACAAACCTGCCGCGATCGCCACCCAATGTGAGAATAGCAACATTACCACCCGCAGCAAAGTGAGCATCACCAGAAACATTGCCATTGCTCAATAATGTAATATTCCCTGCGGCTTGAAATGCAGGGCTAGCGTAATTCAGTGCCAAAATATCAATATTTTGATTACCTTGTATAGTAAGATTGCCGCCTGCGATCGCCCTGAAAGGATAACTTCCATCCCGCACCCGCACCGTATTTCCTGCAAACAAATTCAAATTACTTTCAGCAAGTAGCTGGCTTTCTACCAAGGTGAGATTACGTGCTGCCGAGAGTGTAGTATTCTGGCTATTAACAGTAGAATTAGCAACTACCACATCCCCACTTTCCACCCTCAAACCCGCTGTCAAAACCACTTCTCCTACACCATTAACCGCGATGCCACTAGCAGAATTGCCACCTGCACCTGCAAGCAATTGTGGAAGAGACAAAGGCAAAGATAATTGCCCATTCTGTGCCAACAGTCCCCTGTCAACAACGTCGATCTCCAAACTTAATAAATGCCCTTCTTGGCTAATGCGAACTGCATTCTCACCAGGAACAGCAGCAAGGGTAATATTACCTTGAGGAGCATTGAGAGAACCCGTGCTGACGACAGTACCACCAATTAAGGTTATATTTTGTCCAGGCGAGACTGCTAAATTGCCTGAATTGATGATACTTCCCGGTTGGCTGAGACTAAAGTAAAAACACTCGGAGTTCCTATTAGCCTACTGTAATCATTCGCCCCTGCAACATTAAACCAACCTGAATCAAACCCGATGTTAGTAGCAGTTGTAGCAGTAAAAGCTGCCGAGACATTCAAGCTAGCATTAGAACCAAAAATGATACCAGCAGGATTGATTAAAAACAGGTTAGAATTGCCGCCAGTTAACTGAATTAAGCCATTAATCAGAGAAGAATTGCCGCCTACCACCCGTCCTAGAATGTTGCGAATAGCGGGATTAGAGATAAAATTAGCAATCTGCCCTTCGCTGAGTCCAAACTGTTGAAAACTGTGGAAAAGATTAGCTCCATCTTTAGAAGTTTGGCCACCTGTAATATTGAAGCGATCGCCGTCGGGCGTGACAGTAGTGCCAGTACCATCGAGTGCGGGAACAATGGTTTGTGCTTGTATCACCGCTGCACTCACAATAGTTGCTGCGATCGCTAGTATTGTTGCACCCTGTATAGAAAAGAAGGCTAATTTCATTAGCGTAAGTTTTATTAGAACAGCTATACCTTATTGATTTGTCCGTTGGCTGCAAGATAATGGTGACGTATTTGCCTTACACATAGCAGGTTTTGGCTTTGTTTGGGCTTGCAATTTACAGCAGATTTCAGGTAACTAAGGTACAAAAAACGGTTCCTTTAGGGGCGGTGCCCCGTGTCCGCTTATTTGTTGAGTACGCTTCTCGCGTAAGTTTTCACGGTACCAAGGAAAATATATTATGTAAATTTTTGTAAAAAAAGTGATTTTGTAAATTTGAATACAGAATTGTCTGTTATAGTCATAAAAGAAAGGAAAAAAAGTTAAACATTACTCAAGCAATAGAGAGGAAACAGATATGTCTACCGAAGATCAAGCTCGCGCTCTGATGATGCGTCACCACCATTTAGTTAAGAACCGACAGCAATCTCTGCTCTCGCGTACCGCAGCCGAAGTAGGTCTTGAAGATACTAGCTACCGGGGGCACATTCAAGGTAAGCCACAATCCAGCTTCCAAGCTAGTTATGACCGCAGCAATGCAACAATGAGCTAAAAAAGCTCAATTTCCTCCTTTACCCACGCAATTTTACAAAAATTTGGAGAAACCAATCATGTCTACTGAAAATCAAGCACGGGCTTTAATGAATCGTCACCAACACCAAGTCAAGAATCGCCAACAATCTTTACTTTCCCGTACTGCTGAGGAAGTTGGTTTGGATGCTACTCGCATGACTGGCGATCGCAAATAATCGCCTTGCACTTTATACTCCTTCACGTTATTGACCTTAACTACTGAATCGGGAGAATGTAAATTATGTCTACTGAAGACCAAGCACGGACTCTGATGAACCGTCATCAACACCAAGTCAAGAATCGCCAAGACACCATACTTGCCCGCAGCGCTGAGGAAGTTGGCGCAGATCCAACGCACATTATTCATACTGAGGAAGTTAGCGCGGATACAACCCAAGAGGTTCGCGATCGCAAATAATCGCCTCGCAAATAATCGGCTCGTACTTACACCCCCTCACGTTATTTACCTTAATTATTAAATTTGGAGAACCAATCATGTCTACTGAAAATCAAGCACGGGCTTTAATGAACCGTCATCAACACCAAGTCAAAAATCGTCAACAATCTCTACTTTCCCGTACTTCTGAGGAAGTTGGCTTGGATGCTACTCGGATAACTGGCGATCGCAAATAAATTCTGCCCCCATAAAAATGCAATTTACCAAAAAGTCGCGACTTCCTCCCCAGATTAATTCTGTAAAAGAGGAAGCCGCGACTCGCATATTCTATTGATGATATAATCCGCTCTCAGCAGATAACGGCTGTAGCGAGGTAATTATGTCGGACTGGCAAGTAATCAGCGGCGGGGTAACGGCTCCGAGAGGGTATAAAGCAGCGGGTATTGTAGCGGGGTTGAAGCCTTCGGGAGCACCGGATTTAACTTTAATTTTGTCAGAAGTGGATGCGATCGCAGCGGGCGTTTTCACTACCTCTGTTGTGCGAGCAGCTTGTGTGGACTATTGCCGAGGGCGGTTGCAAGATAAACCCAGTGCGAAAGCGATTTTGTGCAATGCGGGTCAAGCTAACGCTGCTACTGGCGAACAAGGCTGGGCCGATGCGATCGAAAGTGCCCAGGTTTTGGCGGGAGCGCTGAATATTTCTCCAGACTTAATTCTCATCGCTTCTACTGGAGTAATTGGACAGCGCATTAAGATGGAACCGTTGAAAGCTGCGATTCCGCAATTGGTAGCTGCGGCTTCTGAAACGGGTTCCGACGCGGCGGCTAAGGCGATTTGTACGACAGATTTAGTACCGAAAACCATTGCTTTAGAAACTTTGTTTGGCGATCGCCCGGTTCGCATTGGCGGAATTTGCAAAGGTTCGGGAATGATTCACCCAAATATGGCAACTTTGCTAGCATTTGTTACTTGTGATGCAGCAGTATCGCCGCATTTATGGCAAGAAATGTTGAGTCGCGCCGCCGATCGGAGTTTCAATCAAATTACCGTTGATGGTGATACAAGTACCAATGATTCTTTGATTGCTTTAGCGAATGGTCAATCTCGCACGCCCGCAATTACGGAAATGGGGCCAGATGCGGAAAAATTAGAGGCAATGTTGACAGAGGTTTGCGTCTATTTGGCAAAGTCAATTGCCCGTGATGGCGAAGGTGCTACTTGTTTAATTGAAGTACAAGTTAGCGGCGCACCCGATGAAGCATCTGCCAGTAAAATTGCCAAAACAATAGTTGGTTCTTCTTTAGTAAAATCAGCAATTTTTGGTCGCGATCCAAATTGGGGAAGGATTGCGGCAGCGGCGGGACGTGCTGGCGTACCGTTCGATCAGGAAAATTTGCGGATTCAATTAGGCGATTTCTTGATGATGGAAAATGGTCAACCTTTGCCATTCGATCGCGTAGCTGCGAGTAATTATATGAAAGCAGCGGCGGCGGGTGAATATTTGAAGGGGGATACTGTTTTAATTCAGGTGAGTGTTGGTAATGGCAATGGTAGCGGGAAGGCTTGGGGCTGTGATTTGAGCTACGACTATGTGAAGATTAACGCGGAGTACACGACTTAATAGATTTCTATGAGATAGAAAGTAGAGTAGACTTAACGAAGTTACAGATGAAGAAAGATTATGCCTTTCCCTAAAGTGCCTAAAAAATTCTTACCCAAGTTAACCTCTGCTTTCTTATTCTTATACGTTGCGGCGACACTACCGTTGCTTACCAATCGCCTCACATCCTTTACTTATATTGTTCAAGCGCTCGTGCAGAAAACTCAAAAGGCAGAAGGGGAAGCGACAGGGAGTTTGAGGCAAGCTATTCAACCTAATCCTTGGGATGGGAGCATTTACCAGGTTCTCGGCTTGCAATTGAGTAATCAAGGTAAAGTTGATGAAGCGATCGCGGCTTACCGCCAAGCTATTAGACTTTACCCCGAAGATGAGGATTATTATCAAGATTTAGGTGAAGCACTTGCTACACAGGGGAAAAGCGATGAAGCGATCGCAACTTACCGCCAAGCCATCAAAGTTAACCCCCAGTGGACTTGGGCTTACAAGAAACTCGGTAGGCACTTCTACTTCAGGGGGCGACAATGAGGCTAAAGCGGTTGCTGGATAAGCTTTATAGCTCTCAATCCCCTCTGATAAAATGATTTCTTATTGCGAACCAAATCTATCATAGATTCTACCCACTCCTGACATTCATTAAAAGCAATTAGCCAATTTTCACCATATAAACCAATCCAAAAGTTACTATGTCTTCTTCTCGTTCTACCTGTCTCTTGGGGACGACACACATATTTTTCTTGTCTCTGAAGCCGAGTTCTTTTTCCTTGTAACCATGCCGAAGTCATCGCCAAAGCTATTAAAATTATTAACGCAATCAATCTATCAGGTGATGCTTGACAACCCTCCAAGTTATATCCTCCTGTTTTGCAGTCTTTAAACATCGCTTCTATGCCATAACGTTGACCGTAAATCTTGATAGTGCTTTTCATATCTGGGAGATTAGTTAATAGATACCAAGGTTCATCTTCTTGTTTTCCATTATATTGTCTTTTCCAAGAAGCTACTAAGTTAAAACGAGAAAAACCTGGATTTTGAGTGAAATTAATCTGAGGATATAAGAGATGATTACCAGGTTTAACTGGAATGGTATTTAGGGCTTTAAATGGCTGTTTTTTTTCTCGAAAAGTTGTATTTCCTTTTTGACGAAGTACAAAGCTGAGATGCTGACGGTGTAACCATTGTGCTAACTCTATACTATGAAACTCACGGTCGCCAATTATCACTAATTTATATTTCTTAAACAACCGAATAACCGGACGTAATACTTGTTGCTGTTCGGCTAAGTTAGAAGCACCTTGTTTATCTAATAACGTCCAGAAGATGGGGAAAGCTCTCTTTTGATAAATCGCACTTACCATTAAGATATTATACTCTTTCCACTGTGTTCTATCCAAAGCCACAATTAATTGAGTTCCCGCTTTAACTTGACGAGCTATTACTTCTTTAATGATCGGGAACCAAATTACCAGGATGCTGAGTGCTTTAATCAATAAAAACCGTTGTATATGACGGCGACGACTGTTTTGTAAAATGGTCAATGGCAGGGTGGCGGCTAATCGTTCTATTCTAACTTGTTTTTGGGATTGTAACAAGCACACTAACATATTCAGGGTAAGTAATTGTTTTGGGTTGAGATATTTTTCCAGAATATTGTGATAGAATGATGGTAACATATTATTAATGTTTGGTCTTGTGATATTAACGAGACATGCACCTTTTTATCACAACTAGGGGCTGGTTCTTCTATTGAGAGTCTATTCTCAATAAGCTCCAACTTTTTTGAGCGAGTTCAGACCCGAAAACATCCTCCCTGCAATGGTTTGGGGGCGATTGTCGCCCCCTGAA
>NZ_JAQMUA010000418.1:0-6036 GCF_028330895.1 Kamptonema animale CS-326
AGAAGACGGAACTCTGTTCTGTGCCCCTTCGCTCCCCTGCCCCTCTGCCCCTCCGCCCCCCTGCTCCTCTGCTCCCAATTCCCCACTCAGCAAATCGGCTAAAACCTGCATTTGCCCCCAGGTCATTTCACTTTGCTCGGAGTAAGATACCTCGTAAGGGGATGCCTCCGAAGTCGGGTAACAGTGAACAGCTTGCCAACCCATCGTCTCAAGTTGAGAGGCCCAGCGCCCTGCTTCCTCTAAAGTTGCCGCTACTACAAGTAAATTTCGCCCTTCTTGCTGTGCTAGAGCTGAAACTGTCAAACCTTTGGGCAAACGGGCGACACCGGAAAGTTGCAAGCAGCGGTGACGTTTCAGTTGGGTGAGGAGTTCTGCTGCAAGTTGCGATCGCCCAATGGTACGAATAATCGAAGAGAAAGCCATGTTTTATGGAAGTGCTTATACTCCTTCGGACAAAAAGCCGGAGGATATTTACGTAACTCCTTCACTGTACAGAATTTACCATCAAATTAATGACCCCCAGACACATTTATCCTGCGGGGCTAAGTTTAAGCGATCGCTCGTGCCACCGAACTCTTCATTGAAAGCAACGCAAGCAAGTATAGCTATTCCTAAAATAATTTAGCTTTTCTATATAAGGCGGGTATGACCCGCCCTTATCCTACGAAACTCCCCGCAACTTGCGAGTATTTTCTACTAAACTCTGGGCGAATTGATCGAACCGTTGAGATAGCTTCTCATCCAACAATTTGCCATCAGGACTAAAAACTTTCCAAGCTTGACCGATCGCCACCTGTTCGGGTATTACCCAACAGTGTACCCATCTCAAAATTACCCGCAGATCGTTAAGAGCATTGTTATTGGACTGACCGCCCAAAACACTGATTGCACCCGCAACTTTCCCGTCCAAATGCTCAAAACTCAATAAATCCAGCGCATTTTTAATCACGCCGCTAACGCTACCGTGATACTCCGGTGTTGCCAAAATTAAACCATCAGCCTGCTTAACGGCATTCTGCAACCGCTCTACATCCGGGTAGTCAGGATAGTTATCCTCGCCGTTGCAAAAAGGGAGATTCAGCGATCGCAAATCCAATATCTCCACTTCCGCACCCAATGCCGTCGCGCGATCGCTTGCCGCATTCAAAGCCATCTGGCTATGGGAGCCAGCTCGCAAACTTCCGCCAATCCCAACAATCTTAACCATAGCAGTCGATCAAAATAAACAGCTTCAATAAAACGTACTCATACCGACTATGATTAAGTTAACAAATAAAACCGCAATCTGTCAAGGGAATCCCTAAGAGGAGGCAGAAGGCAGGAGACAGAAGGCAGGAGGCCTCTCGTAGTAAGGGTGGAAGCAATCAATTATGTCCTAACCGCCAAGGCGGTTACTATAGCCCCTAGCTTTGAACATCGTAGCTTCTAGCCCCTTCTTCCCTAAGCATCGTAGCTTCTAGCCCCTTATTCCCTTCTTCCCCTAATCTTGAGCATCGGAGCATCGTAGCCCCTTATTCCCCTCTTCCCCTCTTCCCCTAGCCCCTAGCCCCTAAAAAAATTATGATGAAATTGGATAAAATCAAGGATGCTAATGAGATAGCGCTAGTAGTAAATTTTAAAAGTATCCTATAAGAAGTTTGGATTAAAGCAGAGTCGGGGTTATTGAGGAGCGGGAGGAACAAAATTTATGTCTCAGAACGTAATGACTAAACAGCTAGCCCTAGAGCCAGCAGAAGAGGCGATCGCCAACCAAACGGGTTTGGTTGATTCCTATGCAGAGCGATTGATGGACGAACTATTTGAAGACGTTGACCGAGCGCTAGACAGTAGTGCCGGTCTGCCCACAGAACCAGTGCAGGCAGAATTCGTCTCCCTTAAACCGATCGCAGTACCGCAAATTATTTTGCCCACACCATCGATGCCGTCTCAAGAAGACAGCATCGATACCGAAGCGATCGCGCGTCACGCCATATTAGTCGCCAAAAAGCAGCAAGCCAAACAATCCTTTGACAGAATCCTCTTAGGAGCAGCCTTTGCCTCCCTATTACTCACATTAGGCTTGTGGCTAGCAAGCAGAAGCGGAATGCGGCGATTTGTAGTCTCTACCCCTACTGTCTCAGCATCCCAAGCAGCTACAGAGGCAAAAGCAGAGGCAGATGCCCAGTTTGGACTCTATATGCAGCAAGCCCTCGATACCCTCGACCAAAAAAAAGCAACACAACCCAAGCTGCAAAATCCTAACCTTCCCGGAGCACCAGTCACAACCAACCTGCCAGCGATTCCAGTTCCCGGTTCTCCTCCCCCAACTGCGGGCCTGGCGCAAGCCATCAACCGCGTTGCAGATGCCATACAGCAAGTCTCCTCTCAGCCAGGGACACCTCCTACCCAAGTAGTAATTGTTCCCCCGGCTGCTGCTCCTAAAACAGCCTCCTCTTCGGCCTCTCCGACAACAAGTGGGGTATTACCTACAACTCCAGCAATTCCCAGAACTAATGTAGCGCCAGTAACTCCCTCAGCTCCAGCAGCTAGCCCGGAAGCCGCACCGTCTTCAGGAAGAATCTTGGCTCGCGAACCTGAACGCCAACCAGAAGCCGCCCCGGAAGCCTCAACGGCTCCCCAACCAGCAGAGTCAACACCAGCAGAGTCATCTCCTGCGAGTGAAGCCCCAACTACGATTCATACTCTAGTAGGGATTTTAGAATTAGGCGATCGCTCGGCCGCCCTGTTTGAGATTGAGGGCGTAGCCCGCCGGATCTATGTAGGCGAAAGCATTGGTGCTAGTGGTTGGACATTGGCAGAAGTGAAAAATCAGGAAGCCGTTATCCGTAAAGGTGGTGAAGTCCGCTCTATTTTTGTCGGACAGAAGTTTTAAAATTGGTAGTTAACTGTTAACGGTTAACTGTTAACGGTTAACTGTTAACTGTTAACTGTTAACTAACTATTAACTATCAACATGGGCTTATTCGACGATTTCAGCCGCTTTCTAGAAACACGATTAGAAGAGTTCTTGCGAAATAATCCGCATCTAGAGTTGCAGGCGCTAGAAGAACAATTACGGGAACAAGAAGAAGACACCTTGCGCCTCATTGCCGATCTGCAACGGCAAGAAAAAAAGTTACAGGAAGAAATTCTGGCTACAGCTCAAGAAATCCAACGCTGGCACTCTCGTCTCGAAAAAGCTAAAGCCGCAAATAGAGTAGATTTAGCTCAAGCAGCTCAAGAACGAGAGGCGGCTCTACTGCGTCAAGGAAATCAGCGCTGGGGTCAAATGCAAGGATGCAAAGAGCGCATTGCTAAATCCAAAGAACTTTATCGGCAAATCCAAGTGCGTCGTCAAGAAGTGCGGGCTAAAGCAGCGGAAGCAGCAACAGCAGCAGCAGCAGCAGCAACTGCAACTGCGACTGCGACTGCGACTGCTACCACTAATCAAAACGATCAACGCTGGGATACTAAAGGTTGGAACCAAAGCAGTAATTATAGTTCCGGGAACCAATCCGATCTTTTAGAAGAAAAGTTTAAACGCTGGGAAACAGATGAGGAAATTGAGCAACTGAAGCGGAATATGGGAAGGTAATTGTTAGTTGTTAGTTGTTAATGGTTAGTTGTTAGTTGTTAGTTGTTAGTTGTTTGTTGTTTGTTATTAGTTAAAAACTTACGCATTCACGTAACGCCGCCCTCTGGGCGGTATCTTTACCTCCCAGAGGGCGGCGTTACAATAATTATCGCGTACCCAGAAAAGTAGGCAAGGAATTATATTAGATGCACTCTCAAACTACAAACCGTTTACAACGGCCTAAGAGAACTAGAAAAATTTTAATTGGATTAGCTACTCTGTGGGGAGGAATCGCTACCGCCTGTCAAGCGCCACCAGTTACAGAAAACAGCCCTCAGCCCTCTATTACTAACAACTCTACTAGCAATTCTACTACTAAGAATTCTCCGGTTCCTGTCACCCGCTTTGATGGCATAACCATTACCTTAGTAACTCGCGATCTACCGCCGATCGCAGAGCCCATAAAACGACGAGTTCCTGAATTTGAGAAACTCACAGGAGCAAAGGTAAATGTCGTCATGTTTCCCTTTGGGAAATTGTATGAGGAAATCAAGCAGGATTTGAGTCAAGGAACTAACAAATATGATGTCCTTGTCTTCGCGCCTCAATGGATGGTGGACTATGCCACCTCTGGATATTTGGAAAATTTAACTCAGCGAGTCGCGACTGACACTGCCATTGATTGGAATGACATCGCCCCATTTTTCCGCGACTTCAGTTCTACTTATCAAGGCAAAATTGTCTCCATTCCCCTAGATGGCGACTTTCAGATGGTTTATTACCGGACAGATTTACTGGAACAAGCAAATATCAATCCCCCGGAAACTTGGGAAGACTATCTGGCGATCGCTAAACAGTTTCATAACCGCGACTTGAATAACGATAGCACTCCCGATTACGGTTCCTGCACCTCTAAAAAGTCCAACTCCCAATCCTTCTCGATATTTTGGTCTATTGTCACTTCCTTTGTCCAAAGTCAGGGTACTCAGCAAGGTGCATTTTTCGATCCAGATACGATGAAGCCGTTAGTCAATAATGAAGCTGTAGCCGCTGCTCTAGATATCTACAAGGAAACAGTAAAATACGGCCCGCCTGACGAGTTGAATTTTGACGTAGAAGAGTCTCGTAGTTCCTTTATTGCTGGTCGCTGTGCATTAACTTTAGACTGGGGTGATATTGGCACCTTGGCGATCGCGCCTAACTCCAAAGTTAAAGACAAAGTAGGGGCCGTCATATTACCAGGAACGAAAAAAGTGCTCGATCGCGCCACTGGCAAATTAATACCTTGTGACAAACTTACTTGTCCTTTTGCTATTAACGATGTCAATCACGCTCCTTATGCAGCCTTTGGCGGTTGGGTAGGAGCTATTAACAACGCCGCCCCTGCCAAGCACAAAGATGCAGGTTACGCTTTCATATCTTACCTCAGCCAACCAGCTCAAGCCAATACTGATGTAACCATTGGAGTAACAGGTTTCAATCCCTACCGCACCTCCCAGTTTACCAACCGCGAACCTTGGCTGAAAGCAGGCATGAGTTTTGAAGCTGCTAGCAAGTACCTTGGTGCGATCGGTGTTAGTCTAAGAAGTCCAAATATCGTACTTGACCTGCGAATTCCTGAAAACAACCGTTATCAAGGAGAAGTTTTAGATCAAAATATTGCCGATTTCCTGGCTGGAAAAATTACCAGAGACGAAGCGGTAGAGAAAATTAATAATGGATGGGAAGAAATTACAAATAAAATGGGAAGAGAGAAGCAACGCGCTGCTTACCGAGCGTCCCTCGGCTTGAATCCATAAACAATGCTGCTAATTGTTGAGAGTTAACGGCTAATTGCTAATTGCTAATTAAAAGCAGTAGCTAGTTAATTAAATAATTTAATAATTTAGTTAAATGTCCGTAGTTGTGATTTAGAGTTAAAACACAACTACATACAAATTGTTTAATACCAAATCCGGCTTAAAATCCCCCTTTAGTCTTTAGTCAGCATGGGCGAATTTTGCTTGTGTACCAGCAGTTTCAATCACTGAGCAATAAAGGTGGTGACTTGGCTAGGCTTGACTGTGCTTGAGTTGCAATGACGTATTTTGGTAAAAATGCGTAAGCCCTAATAAGATGAAAAACTTCAAATTTATCAGAGCCAAACACCGGGGTTGGGGATTAAGCACTAAACTCACCGCCGCCTATTCCGTATTGATTGTACTCGTCGCTGGAGCACTGACAGCAAACCTTTACCTGCACTTGCGGAAAGCCGAACGTTACGCCATACGCGATCGCCTCCTGGATCTCGTCAGCCTAGCCGCCCCTCAAATGGATAGTGACTACCATTCCCTTGTCGTCACCTACAGCGATCAGCAGCGCCCTTACTATCAGATCCTTCGCCAGCGCCTCCAAGCCTTTCAAGCAGCAACCAAAGGTATCAAACGAGTTTATACCCTCCGCCAGCAGCCCAACGGCAACATCGTCTATGTAATCGATTATTC
>NZ_JAQMUA010000419.1:0-6086 GCF_028330895.1 Kamptonema animale CS-326
ATTCAAGCGACCCGGAACATTTACCCCTATTAACGATCTAGTAGGTGGCGGCCCTTTTGGACTGCAACCGGGACAGTGGACAGACGATACCTCAATGGCACTTTGCTTAGCTGAGAGTTTAATTGAGAAAAAAGGTTTCGATCCAGTTCATCAATTGCAAACATATTTGCGATGGGAGAAAACCGGACATTTAAGCAGTAATGGAGAGTGCTTTGACATTGGCAATACTGTTCAACAAGCACTGTGGAAATTTGAAGATACTGGTAAACCTTTTTGCGGATCGATAGATCCTTTGAGTGCTGGTAATGGCTCAATTATGCGCTTAGCTCCCGTGCCTTTATTTTATGCTAAAACACCTCTGGAAGCAATAGAGAAATCAAAAGATAGTTCGCGGACAACTCACGGTGCGACTACTTGTTTAGATGCTTGCAGATATTTGGGATCTTTAATTGTAGGTGCTGTTAATGGAGTAAGTAAAGAAGAGTTACTTTCTGAACGCTACAGCCTTATATCGGGATATTGGGAACAACACCCTCTAATAGATGAAATCGACGAAATTGCAGCGGGTTCCTTCAAACGCCGCGAACCGCCAGAAATTAAAGGTACAGGCTATGTTGTCAAATCTTTGGAAGCGGCACTTTGGGCATTTTATCGCAGCAATTCGTTTAAAGAAGGGTGTTTATTGGCTGTTAATTTGGGCGACGATGCAGATACAACTGGTGCTGTTTATGGGCAGTTAGCAGGCGCTTTTTATGGAGAAAATGGAATCCCGGAAGCTTGGCGAGCTCGATTAGCTCACCGCGATCTGATTGCATCTTTTGCTGAGCAAATTTTTTCTTTAGCTAATTCAAGATAATTCAATAAATCTCGCCAAAAATTTCAGTAAAAATCCCCTGATATTTATCAGATTTTCCTAGAGGAGAAGGTCGCTCAATTAAAAAGTAAATGCGTGCAAAAAATAAATGTTAGAAATTAAAAATGTAAGTGGCACTGCTTTTATCATTGCCGAGTATCGAGCAGATAGCAGTCAAGATACGACACCTCTTTACAATGATGAAATTGTAAAACTTTTCCTGAATCACGACACCAAAAAAATCGCTGAAGATGCCGCAATCAATTTTCCGGCAGCTAAAGAAATGGTCAAAATCCGTACTAAATATTTTGACGATACCCTGTCAAAGGAAATTTTACAGGGCTGTAAACAAATAGTCATTTTAGGTTCTGGTTTAGACACCCGCCCCGCCCGAAAAAATATCGTAGGCGTTAAGTATTTTGAGATTGAAAATGAAGCCACTCTTAAATTTAAAGAGGAAATCTTAACTGCCAACGGCATCGCTGCCAATGTTAGCTATATACCTGGCGATTATATCAAAGATAATTTAATTGCCCTACTAGGCAAGCATCAATTTAACTTCGATCTTCCTGCGTATTTTATCTGGGAAGGAAATACCAGTTATCTGACTGAAGAAGAAGTAATGTTTGTTATGAAACAACTTCGCGAAAATGTGGGAGAATTTAGAATATCCTTTGATTATATGTCAGATCGAGTGATTGCCAGAAGCACAGGATATTCAGATATGGATGATTACATGAATAAATTAGAAAAAATGGGTGCAGTGTGGAAAAGCGGCTTTGCTAATATTGATGATTTAGCTAAAAAAGTAAATCTAAAAGTGGTGGAAAATTTCTCAACGGCTGAACTGCACAGAGAATATCGCCCCCACGTCTCCTTAGCATCTAATATTTTTATGTTCTACTTCCTTTGCACGCTAGAAAGTTATTAAGAAACAAGTCTAGGCAATATAAATACCAAAAAAACTATATTGACGACAATTACTAATTAAAAATGCAGAAAAAACAGAAATTTCCTTATCTAGTTGGCTCCAAATGGACAGCACAACAAAAAACTTGGGGATGGCGACACTTTCAGGTTACAAATAGAAAAAATCAAGGCAAATGGGTATTTGCCGAAATGGTAGCCGCCTGCGATCCCGCAGTCCGCTTCTGGCTGAACGCCCAACAGCTAAAAGATCGTAGCCTCTGGCAAGCTGGATGGCAGTCTACACAAGAATTAGAGGACTTAGAAACTGATAATTACCCTTAATAATTTGGCTGTACACCTTCCCATTTTTACCAATGTGTGGTTGGATAGATCAGCAGTATCAGCAGGTCAGTCGGGATGAGGAGCGAGATAGCAGTACCAATTGTAAAATTATCAGCAGGGGCGATCGACAAAACTGAAAAGGAGCCTGAATATAAACAGTTAGAGCTTTTTGAATGGAAAGTAGAAGACAAATTTCTAGAATCGAACAACATCCCCACTTCCCAAGTTCGGAGAAAGAATGGTTTAATTTGTCTTAATGATATGTGGCGAGTAGCAGGCAGCGTTAAAAATAAAATTCCTTCCCGTTGGATAGCCCTTAAGCATACACAATTTCTCATAAAATTGCTGCGAACTCAAGTTAACGGCGAAATTTATCAAATTTATCGCGGCAGAAACGGCGGCACTTTTTCCGTAGACGAACTAGCTTATAAATATTGGGAATATTTAAGCGTAAAACGCCAAGTAAAGTTAACTGAAAAAAAGGTACAAAGCCAATTAGCTAAAAGTATCGGTGCAGTGAAACGCGAAGTGCAAACTTTAGCCGGAAAAATTGATATTTTAACCGCTAAAGAGTTAATAGAGGTCAAATCAGTTAACAATTGGAAATGTGCCGTAGGTCAGGTTATAATTTACGGTCAGTCTTACCCCGACCACCAAAAGCGGATTCACCTTTTTGGCGAAGCATCCCCCGCATTTTTAAGCATGATTCGCTCCCATTGCACTGTTTTTGATATTGAGGTAACTTGGGAGTATTAACAATTTAAGTAGATGGACACACTTAAATGAAAAGTGGCGATTGCCTACCATGCAAGCGATAGAAGCGTTTATTTATGTCCGACTACTTAACGTATCGGTAGAGTTTATAGGAGGAGTATGAAAAAACAACTTACTGTCTCAATCTGTCTGGTAATTTCTGCCATCTTGACTGATGGTTTTACCTTAAGAGCGAGCGCAAATTCAGTAACTGCTTTAAACCAGATTCAGCCTACAATTCAGCCTACAAATATTGCTGCTACTACACCAGATTTACCTAAAGCCGTCCTGACTTTGCAAGACTTGCCTCCTGGCTTCAAAGATATGTCTGGCGAAGCAGAATCACTCAAGAAGCAGTTAAATAATGGCAATGAAGTTAAAGCTGAAAATGTTTTTGCTTTCCAAAAAAGTGATGACAAGCAGTTTCAGTTAATTGTGGGTTTCACAATGCCAATGCTGAGTCGGATCGAGCAAGCTAGCTTTGATAGTTCGATCCGCCAACAAGATTTTGCACAGGAGTTCCTCAAAGGCTTAAATGAGGGTAGTCAAGGAGACTTTTCCAATATCACTTCATCACCGATGGGCGAAAATATTGGCGAAGCATCGGCTAAATGGGTGACAAAAGGCCAACTGAACGGGATACCTATGCGCCTGGAAATGGCCGTATTTCGGCGGGGAAATTTAGGCGCAATGTTGATGATTTTGTATCTTGACGGTGAGAGTCCCAGTATAGCGATCGCAGATGCAGCGAGGAGACTCGACAGCCGTATTGTTGAGTTGAACCCGGTGTCCCCAACTCAACCACAATAGTGCGATCGCAACCTAAAATCGGTTAAATTATCAGAAAGTTTGCCACTTCTCCCTAAAGTTATGCCTGCTGTTTCCCTCCAAAATGTTTGTAAAGTCTACAATAACTTTTCTGCTGTCAACGACCTCTCTTTTACCATCGAAACGGGTGAAATGTTTGGTCTACTCGGCCCTAACGGTGCTGGTAAATCTACGACAATTCGGATGTTAACTACCCTCACCAAACCCACCAGCGGTGCCATTCAGGTAGGGGGATATGACGTAGTGCGGGAAAGCTTGCAGGTGAAGCAAAATATTGGCGTTGTGCTACAACAAACTAGCGTTGATACTGACTTGTCAGTATGGGAAAACATGGAATTTCATGGGAGGCTGCACCATATCCCTAACCCTCAGCGAAAAGAGTTAATTAATAGGTGGCTGGACTATGTGGAATTAGGCCAAAGACGCGATGATTTAGTGAAAACTTTATCGGGAGGCATGAAACGTAGATTACAAATTGCTAGAGCTTTGTTACATCAGCCGAAAATTTTATTTTTAGATGAACCAACTGTCGGACTCGATCCCCAGACGCGGCGGCGGCTGTGGGAAATTATTCGCGATTTAAACAAGCAAGGCATGACCATGTTGTTGACGACGCACTACATGGATGAGGTAGAATATTTGTGCGATCGCATCGGCATTGTAGAGGGCGGTAAGTTAATTGAACTGGGGACTTTAGAAGAACTGCGAACAGTTCACGGCAAAGGGTTAGTAATGAAACAAATAGGTGATAGGTGGGAGTACAAATTTTTCCCTAACCTCGAAGAAGCTAATGCTTATCTAGAGCAGCAACCTGATAAAACTGGGATGATGGTGCGCCCTTCAAATTTAGAAGATATTTTTGTAGAATTGACAGGAAGACAATTGGATTAAATTAAAAATTAAAAATTAAAAATTAAAAATTAATGAAAGACAAATTAAAAAAGATTAGCTAAATCAGAAATGAAACACTGTGTCATAGAATTGAGAAGAGTTAATATTTTAGATGTGGGATAGGGGCGTTGTGAATAAAGATATTTGCTTCCGCACTTTTACTTTTTCAGTTATAATAGTCAAACTCTGTCAATCTATCGATCAGAAATCTCTGGCAGGACAGATAATTCTAAAACAGCTATTGAGATCGGGAACATCTATCGGTGCTAATGTTGAGGAAGCCCAAGCTGCACAGAGTAGGGCAGATTTTATTAACAAAATGACGATTGCTCTCAAAGAAGCTCGTGAAACTAATTATTGGCTGCGGCTACTTGTGGCGACAGAAGTAGTCCCTAAAGAGCGAATTGGTCAAATACAAATAGAAGCAACTGAGCTGATGCGAATTATTGGTGCTATAATTGTTAAAACCAAGGAATCTAAGAATTAAAAATTATAACTTAAAAAAACTTTTGCATTTTTAATTGTATTTTTTAATTATAATTCTCACTCTGAAATTTTTAATTTTTAATTTTTAATTTTTAATTTACAAATGCCACGTTTAGCTACCCAGATAGAAGCCATCCTTTACTTAAAAGGTCAACCCGTGTCAATATCGGAAATTGCCGAAATTGCCAAATGCGATCGCGGCGAAGTCAAAGACGCTCTGATCGAACTCATGTCCGACAGTGCCCGTAGGGATAGTGCCCTAGAAGTCGTCGAAACCCCAGGAGGTTACAGCCTCCAACTCAGAGAAGAATTTGCCCCTTTAATGCAAGCCTTAATTGCCCCAGAATTGGGCGTGGGAGCCCTGCGAACACTCGCTGCGATCGCTCTCAAAGGAGGCCTCAGCCAAAGTGACTTAGTTAACTTGCGCGGTTCAGGAGCCTATCAGCAAGTTCAAGAACTTGTCGAACTCGGTTTTGTCCGCAAACGACGACAACCCGAAAGTAGGTCTTCTTGGCTACAAGTGACAGACAAATTTCATCGGTATTTTCAACTAGACCAGTTGCCAAAACAGCTAACACTGAACTTTCACGCAAATTTAGAGGCAAGCGAAGAAGAGTAGTTTAAACTAGAACTAACAAGCTTGACATTCAGAGTCACATAATGGTTTTTAACCCTAACTTTTCTGATTCCAATGCCCAACAAACCGCAACTAACCCACTGCTGAAGTATCTCCAGCACCAACCTCCAGAAGTTCTCGCTCGTATTGCCAAGTCCGTCAGTCCAGAAATCAAAGAAATCATCTCACACAACGTCCAAGGACTTGTCGGCGGTTTGCCTTCCGATAACTTCAACGTGCAAATTACAACAGACCGGGACAACTTAGCAGGTTTGCTAGCCTCAGCCATGATGACAGGTTATTTTTTGCGGCAGATGGAACTGCGGATGCAACTAGAGGAAAATTTAGCCAGCACTCGTTCTATTCCTGAGTAGGAAGAGGGAGTGGGGAGCGGGGGGGCGGGGGAGC
>NZ_JAQMUA010000420.1:0-4678 GCF_028330895.1 Kamptonema animale CS-326
GCTACCGTGCAAGCGATTCAATCGATGAAGGAAGTCACCGCCGGTCTAGTTGGCGCTGATGCTGGCAAGGAAATGGGCGTTTACTTCGACTACATCTCCTCTGGCTTGAGCTAAGGCTAAGACAAAGGAAGAAGGAGGAAGGAAGAAAGAAGAAGGAAGAATTTAATTTCTTACTCGCCTTTTTTGCCTTTTGACTTTTACTTTTCAATGAGGTCAGGGAAGTTGAGAGTGAGTGCTAGACCGTGACAGGCTAATCTCGATGATTTGATTAGTTTTAACGAGCTGGCTTTGACTCTAAACTCCCTGCCTTCAAACGGTTTTAGATTTTAGATTAGTGAATTGTCTGAGCTTCTGAAAAATATTTAGAATCTCGGAGTTTATCCCCAATCCAAAATCCAAAATCCTAGCATGAAAAATCGAAAATTGATGGACTTTCTGCCTTCAATCTTTTAAAAAATCATCTAAAGAATTGGTCAACCAACTGAGGAGAAATTTGCACCATGAGAATGTTTAAGGTGACTGCTTGCGTTCCCAGCCAAACTCGCATCCGCACTCAGCGCGAATTGCAAAATACTTACTTTACAAAGTTAGTTCCCTATGACAACTGGTTCCGGGAACAGCAACGGATCATGAAAATGGGCGGGAAAATTATCAAGGTTCAACTCGCTACTGGTAAACCGGGTGCTAATACAGGTCTGCTGTAAAATCTTTGCAGATTCAATAATGTATTGGCAAGAGGTCGAGTTCGGCCTCTTTTTTATTGTTAGTTGTTAGTTGTTAGTTGTTAGTTGTTAGTTGTTAGTTGCATTTTTCTTCTTCCTTCTTCCTTCATTTGCTGCGGCGATTAACTCTGCAATTAAAGGTGCTTTGGCATTAACGTAAGCCGTGCGATCGCATCGGTACTGCACAGCTAATTCACGTTTGAGAGTATCATATCGCTGTGCTGCTTCTGGATGTGTCCTGAGAAAATCCCGAAACAGCACTTGTTTTTGCCACACTTCACTATTCGGTTCAACTAAATGCAAGTGATGACTGCGGGGGCTTCCTCTGCGAAAGAAATGTCGTCCCGGTACTCCTAATTCACCTTGATAGTGATAGCCAAGTTCTTCCAAAGCGCTAATAAGGCTAGCGCTAGGCGGAAAATGGCGGAGACTCGCAACCATGTCTATAATTGGTTTGGCGGCTAATCCTGGTACAGAGGTGCTGCCTATATGCTGGATGTCTAATACATCCTCGCCAATAGCGTCCAGAAGGCGTTGGTTTTCCTCTTCGTACAGGATAGGCCAGTTAGAGTTATAATCAACAACTACGATGGAATCATCCATTTAAACAAACTCTCTATAGCAATGCTTACAGGATTCGTTTAGCTTATTGTCTAAGTTGATGGTGAGTAATATAAAAATTAAAAATGGCATAATTTTTAATTTTTAATTTTTTCTAACCCACCCTACAATCTAAATTCTAAATTATAAAGTCTAAAATCTTATGGCCTATGACATCCGACAGCTAATTCCCTTTCTCGACCCCTCCGTGCAGGAATGGTCTGTAGAGGCCCGCGTATTGCGGTGGCTGACATTCCTGTGGCTATTTGTGGGGTTAGTGGTGCTGTTTTCAGCTTCCTACCCCAGCGCTAATGCTGATTATGGAGATGGACTTTATTACTTTAAGCGACAGTTAATCGCGGTGGCAATCGGGTTAGTAGGTTTTAACGCGATCGTACACTCTTCCCTACGTTACATTTTAGGGATAGCTCAGTGGGGATTTTTCTTGTTAGTAGGTTTGCTGTTGTTAACATTAGTTCCCGGACTCGGAACTAATGTTAACGGTGCAACTCGCTGGATATCTTTGGGCCCGGTGCCAATTATTCAACCTTCTGAGTTGATTAAGCCTTTTTTAGTGCTGCAAAGTGCTCGCGTTTTCGGTAATTGGCATCGCCTCAATTATAAATTCCGCTGGGCTTGGATGGGAATTTTTGGCTTGGTATTGTTGGGTATTTTGTTGCAGCCAAATTTGAGTACAACGGCTTTGTGTGGGATGACTTTGTGGTTGGTAGCAATGGCTGCTGGATTGCCTTATTATCAATTGGGGGCAACGGCTCTCGGAGGGCTATTTTTAGGCGTTCTAAGTATCAGTATTAAAGAATATCAGCGCCGCCGAATTATGTCTTTTTTGAATCCTTGGGCAGATCCGATGCAGGATGGTTATCAGTTAATTCAAAGCCTGTTGGCGGTTGGTTCTGGTGGATTTTGGGGTACTGGTTTAGGGATGTCGCAGCAAAAGTTATTTTATTTGCCGATTCAGTATAGCGATTTTATTTTTGCTGTTTATGCTGAGGAGTTTGGCTTGGCGGGGAGTTTGGTACTATTACTTTTTTTGGCGGCTTATGGGACGCTGGCGTTGTTGGTGGCACTGAAGGCTCGTAATATTGAGTATCAGTTGGTAGCGATTGGGGTGATGGTGGTAATGGTGGGTCAATCACTTTTAAATATTGGGGTAGCGACGGGGGTTTTACCCACTACAGGTTTGCCATTACCATTGTTTAGTTATGGTGGTAGTTCGATGGTGGCAAGTTTGTTGTTAGCAGGCTTATTAATTCGAGTGGCTAGGGAGAGTTCAGAGGCGGAGGTTGTCTCTTTGGATGGGCGTAGAGATGAAATGAGACGCAAGAGACTAGGGGCTAGGGGCTAAGGGCTAGGGAAATAAAGGGAAGAGAGAGGTAGAAGTTAAGAGAAATTAGGGAAGAGAGAGGTAGAAGTTAAGAGAAATTAGGAACTTCTTCTTCTCTTGCCCTATTTTCTAGTTCCAAACCCTTATCTTCCCCTAACCCCCTATCTTCCCCTAGTTCCTAACCCCTATATTCCCCTAGTCTCTAGTCCCTAGTCCCTAGCCCCTATCTTCCCCTAGTCCCTTTCTTTCCCTATCAACTTGCCCCAGCATTAATTGCAGGACTATCAGCGAGAGGAGCACAAATTAGTATTCCTGTGCCGTTATCTTCAAGGGGGCCCAAATTAGGATCGACTTCCAGAGAACCTGCTGTAGCTTTGCCATTATTAAAAGTATTCTCGATCGCAGGCCACTCAATATTCCCGCCACCATCGGCAAAATAGGCCCCTGGTTCCGGGACGAACCCTCGATGATCGGAGGTATTTTGCTTATTCCCCCAAGGATTTGCAGCGGTATTTGAGGAGATAATCGTATTAGTAAGGCGAACGTTTTGCCCGCCACGAATGCCACCCGCTTCATATCCTGCTTGGTTGTTAGCCAAGGTGCAGTTAATAATTTCCGTTGCTTCAGAAGTCGAGATATAAATTGCCCCGCCTACGCCATTGCCTTCTGCGAGTCCTACCAAATTACCCACAAAAGTGCTATTTGCGATCGCACCTGGAGAAGTTTCTCCTACCCACAAACCACCGCCTTGATCTTCCGCTTGGTTATTAGTGAAAGTGGAGTTAGATATCTGATACTCTGCGTTGAAAATCCGCAAACCACCTCCAAGGGAATCTCCCTTACCATCTTTGACTAAGACATTATCTTTAAACAAACACTTATCAACTGTTACTTTGTCTGGCGCATATCCTCCTAAGAAAGCCGCGCCACCTTGTCCAGCAGCTTTATTCTGTTCAAAAGTGGTATTCCGAACTATAATTTCACCGCCAGTTCCATGCGGGCCCGCGCCATCGGTAAAAATTGCACCTCCATAACCCCTAGTTTCTGAGGCTCCCACCGTTCCGCCGTAGCTGGCATCATTTTCAGTAAATTTGCAATTTTCGACTGTTAAAGAACTCAGCAAGCTGTTGATTCCCGCACCCAAAGTGCCTTTATTTTGATAGAATTCGCAATCTATAAAGGTAGAGAAAGATTCGCTATGGATGGAGACAGCACCGCCACCTCGTTCTGTTTCCGGGATTAAAGAGCCGTCGTTGTGGCGAAAAATACAGGATTTTGCTGTGAAGTTAGTCCGCCACTGGGAATAAATAGCACCGCCAATTCCTGCGGAGTTATCCTCGAAGGTGCAATTTTCGATCGCAGTTTGGGAGTCCCCACCAATCAAAATCGCTCCGCCTGCGGAATCTTCAAAATTATCGGGGTCAGTTCCCGACAGCTTCCCCCCAGTAAGGATCAGGTTTTTGAGAGTAAAGTTTGCACTATCACTAATGCGAAAGATTCTGCTATCTCCAGAACTTTTAACTGTTAATTTGGGAGCATTTGCGCCGTCGATGGTCAGGTTTTTGTCGATGGTAAGTTGACCATTTGTCAACAAAATCACCTGGTTTTCCAAGGTAGAATCGAAGCTGATGGTATCTCCAGCCGTTGCGGAGGCGATCGCGTTTCTCAGAGAGTCGGGGCCGTCATCGCTAGTATTCTTAACAACAAATTCTGTCATAGATGCCACTGATTGTATTTTCGACTATTAGAATCACCCTTAACAGTTATAGCAAGTATAGCAGGAGGCAGGAGGCAGGAGGCAGGAGGAAAATGCAATCACAGAAATGGTTTTGGCGATCGAAAATGTCCTAACCGTTGTGGCGGTTGCTATAAATGCTTTGGTCGGTTAGGGCACTCGCTCATTGCTGGAACCTTTTGGCAGGACTTACGCATCCAACCAAAGAAACCGGGTTTTTTACGAAAATACTTCGTTATGACCGACAGATTCTCTCAAAAACCCGGTTTCTGGAGC
>NZ_JAQMUA010000421.1:0-4075 GCF_028330895.1 Kamptonema animale CS-326
CTCTAATAGCGATCGCCTACTCAAAAATTTGGGAGTCCCCAAAGGAACTCCCAAACTTCTTGATGTCTAAAATATTGCTAGTTGGAGGATTACATCAATCCCCAGAAGTGGAGTACGCCTTGACCAGAAACTAATTCAATAATCACAGCACTAGCGAAGCCAAGCATTGCCAAGCGACCATTCCAGTTTTCAGCTCCCTCTGTGAAGCCCCAAGCCCAAATGTTGCGTTTTTCGTCTTGCATGGTGCGAACTCCGTGAATTAACTTTTGTCAACTTATGTAAATTAATGTAACAGGTTGTGGGAAAAAATGCAACTATGGCTAGGGGCTAGAAACTAGGGGCTACGATCCTCCGATAATCAGGACTAGGGGCTAGGGCGTGTTTTCTTGCCTCGTTGTATCGTAAAAATAGGCGATCGCAGGCAGGTGTGTTCATGAATAGAGGAGACTTAAGCACCGAGCAGTGGGAGAGTTAAAACCTCTGCTTCCCCCGCTCAAACCCCGAACAGGTAAGCCCAATCACGACCACCGACAGGTTGTCAATCGCATTCTGTGGATACGAGCGAACTGGCGCACCCTGGCGAGACCTACCAGAACGTTAATGACTTGAATTTGAGGCTGATATTTGTCAAGGGTGAAATCAAAACGATCGCAAGCGATGTCACAAGCGATCGCAATAGCTTTTTGTTCGGCAGCAGCGCGGTTGAGCGCTGTGTCTGGTAGGCTCAGATAGACTTCTGTTGACTGCCGAACAGAAGGCGGGGAAGCCTAAGTCTTAACATCCCGCGATCGGCAGACACCGTGACTGTACCCTTGGGGTTTCTCATTCCCAACTTATTCCTCTTTCTGCAACCGCCAACCGGGTTTCACCACCTGCCGAGCTCTAGCCACCACCAAACAATCATCGGGAACATCATCCGTCACCACAGAACCGGCAGCAATAGTAACATCATCCCCCAAGGTTAAAGGTGCAACTAACACACTATTAGAACCCGTCTTAGTCCGATCGCCAATTTCCGTCCGATGCTTATTCACCCCATCATAATTAGCTGTAATCGTACCAGCTCCAATATTCACTTTCTCACCCAAAGTAGCATCACCTAAATAGGATAAATGGGCCGCATTAGTGCGATCGCCCAATTTCGCATTCTTCAACTCTACGAAATTACCTACACGGCACTTTTCCCCAACTTCGGAGTGTCCCCGTAAATGCGCGTAAGGCCCAATCCGAGAATTATTGGCTACTGTGCTATCCGCAACCACTGAATAAAGTACAGTCACATTTTGCCCAATTTGACTATTTTCAATTAAACTTCCAGGCCCGATGCGACTACCCGCTCCGATCGCTGTTTTTCCCCGCAGATGCGTCTGCGGTTCTACAATTACATCTGCTTCTAATTTTACCGTATCATCAATGGTAATACTGTCAGGATCGATCAGTGTCACTCCTTTTGCCATCCAGTCATCTTTTACCCGCCTTTGCAAAATATTGTAAGCAGTTGCTAGATGTTTGCGGTCGTTAATTCCTAGTATTTCCTGATAGTCTTCAACATCTACGGCCATTACTGGTTCGAGGTGATTTACCGTATCTGTTAGGTAATATTCTTTTTGGTCATTGTCCGCCTTTAAATGCGGTAAAATTTCTGCTAATTTCGGCCAATTAAAGCAGTAAACGCCTGCATTGATCCGGTGATTTTGTTTCTGAGCTGCCGTACAGTCTCGGTCTTCTACAATTTGTTTAACAAGATTCTGACTATCAGCAAATACTCTCCCATATCCTTGAGGATGAGGCAAGTGAGCCGTCAACAAAGTAGCTGCATTGCGGTGTTCTTTGTGAATTTGCATCATGTGTTTAAGGGTTTGCGATCGCAACAAGGGTACATCGCCGTTTAACACCAACAAATCCCCAGTAAATCCCTCTAAATGAGGTAACAATTGTTGAATAGCATGACCAGTACCTAATTGCTCAGTTTGTTCGACAAATTCCAGTGGCGGAAATGATAAAGATTCTGGCTTTGTTTCCGGTTGTCTATCGCCACTGAGAGACTCTTTCACCATTTCACCCCGATAGCCAACAATTACAATGCGCCGCAATGGGTTAATATCAATACAACTATAAAGCACCCGATCGAGTAGCGATCGCCCTCCCAATTCGTGCAAAACTTTGGGCAAGTCAGATTTCATGCGCGTACCGCGCCCAGCGGCTAAAATTGCTATTGCTATCATGGGAGAATTTACTATTTCTGGTAGATGATGATGTGGCGTTTACACATTTTAAGATGATAGGCGATCGCATTGTCACCAAATCTTTATAAAATCAAAAGAATTTAACTAGCCCAGCGTTTTTTCCAGTGGGATGATGGCTCTTTGGGTGAGGCTTGTTGCTCTGCCTGACGGCGTTGCAGTATAATTTCCGCAGTATCAGCCAAAGTGCGATCGCGATAGGGAATCCCTGCTTTCGTCTCTAAATGTTCGCGCTCTTGCTCTGAAAGTCCCGGCAAATTAGCCTCAGAAAAGCTTGCTGCTGTTCCCGGCCATCGCCTCCCCACAGGCGGAGTTGAACCAATTTTCAAACCGGCTTCCAGCAAGGCTACCCTCGCCGCCGCTGAGCAAGAATAAGTAGCTAAGATCCCCTCTGGCTTTAAACATTTTGCCAGCAACCCTAAAAATTCCACAGTCCACAATTGCGGACAATGGGGTGGGGAGAAAGGGTCAAGAAAAATTGCATCTGCTTGAAATCCTGATTTTGCTACTTGCTGGAGGGTTTGCCTAGCGTCGCCAATCAGCAGTTTAGCCTTGATTTTATCAGTTTGCAAGTCGCGATCGCGAACTACAGCCTCCAGCAATGCGGGAATAGGATCTGACCAATCTTGAAGCAGATGATGCGCGATCGCCGCCTTGGGTACTTCTGGATCTAACTCCAAACCGATCCATTCTATCCAACAATCGGGATTAACTTCCCAAATCGCCTCTAAAGCTGCGGCAGTATTATACCCCAATCCATAGCAAACGTCAAGCAAAGCTAGTGTCTGCCTTGTAGCTTTGAGCCGAAGTTGGAGAGGGCCCACAAATTTAAGCTCAGCCTCCTGTTTAGCACCCCGATCGCTATGAAAAGCTTCTCCAAATTCTACTGAAAAGAACGTAAAAGAGCCATCAGCCGTTAGTTGTGGCGAAAACGCACTGGTATTTTGCATCCTTGAGCTTTTATAAGAAATACCCTGAAAACCCTGCGACTTTAGTCCAGGGATGAAAGGGATCGGGAGACTTTAGTCTCCCAGTTAGATATTCCAAGTATAGTACAATAAATCAAAGGAGGTGAAACCAAATGTATGCAGTGCAAAAAGATATTTGGCATTTAACGGGACGCGACAAATCCATTGTTGAGAACTTGTTGAGATGGTCAAATAATCTGTTTAATGTCGGCACTTACGAAAGTAGGCAGCGTTATTTTAAGGATAAAGGCGCAGTTAAATATCCCGAACTTTACAAAATCACCAAAACCAACGAAAATTACGGCTTGCTCTACTCGCAAGTTGCTCAACAATCCCTTAAATCTGTCGCTGAATCTTTTAGTTCTTTCCGAGCCTTAGCTAGCTTCTTAGACCGAGATTTTCTGCCAGTGAAAGTTGGTGAAAAACCCGACAATTGGCAACCATCAGGTAAAAGAATCAAACGAGGTTTGTACTGTTCGGCTCAGAGATTAATTCTGAATGCAGATATCAACGGTGCGGCAAATATCATCCGAAAATCAATCATTTGCCACAGACTCAATTATTGAGCGAGTGGGTAGCGGGTTACTGACAAACCCTTTAAGAATTAAACTTTGGGCGGGATTCATCCCCCAAAGTTTGTCCTCAAGAATCCCCGCGTATGACAGACCGGGGAGTGTCAATTTGCATTAATATCTTATAACATTGATTGGGGATTGGGTACCAAGGATTGAAGACTGGGAAATCCCAGCTTTCTTACCAATTACCAATTACCAATTACCAATTACCAATTACCAATTACCAATTACCGATTACCAATTACCGATTACCAATTACCAATTACCAATTACCAATTACCAATTACCC
>NZ_JAQMUA010000422.1:0-1733 GCF_028330895.1 Kamptonema animale CS-326
GCAACGCCTTCGATGGGAGTGCCCAGGGATTTGTACATTTCGCGCACGCCGACTATGCCGATCTCTTCGATGGGAGTAATGTCACCAGCGACGATTCCGTAGGTGATCAGGCGCAGGTAATAGTCCAGATCGCGCAGGCAGGTAGCGGTCATTTCTTCGCCATAAGCGTTACCGCCTGGAGAGACGACATCAGGGCGCTTTTGGAAAAGTTGGTCGCCAGCTTGTTTGACGATGCGCTCGCGGGATTCGGTCAAAATTTGGGCAATCCGAACGCGGCGTTCGCCAGTGGTGACAAAGCCTTTGATCCGATCTAATTCGCCTGGGCTGAGATAACGAGCCTCGGCATCGGCATTCACAATAGATTTGGTGACGATACTCATCTTTTATTTACCCGCTGGATATCCCGTCTTTGTATTTGAGCGGGAAGGAAGCGAGGCGGGAATTAGCGCTTCCTACTGCTTGTGAAGTTCTCCAAGCTCAAAAAGCTGGGAGTTTGTACGCTAGTCGAGCCACAGACTGCCAATAATTGTTGATGTTGTTGGAGTTAGCTGCTCAAAGCGTCATGGCTTGCTTACGATGTTGGTACGTTTGTCCAACTCGCGCACAATACTGCTGTTTACAATACCACAGCGCACCTGCACTTACCTGCTTTTGCAAGCTAGGTTGCGTTTGGAACTGGGGGTTTTGTGTTTGGAAGTGTTGGGTAGTTATTTAAGGTTGCGAGTCCTGTGTGCTAACTACCTCCCGCACAGTATTTTGAGGCATGACGTTCACATTATTAGTCTTATTGTAATACTTTGTAACAATTTTTTTCATCAAGAGCGATGGGTAAAAGAGGTAAATTGTCAAGTTTTTAGTTTCGCTGCCTGTGCGATCGATATCTGCGAAAACCAAGGCTTGATCCAAGCTGGTGGTAATTGCTATCCTAACCGCCGCATGGCTGCTTGTCTGCGTGATGCAGAAATCATTCTGCGCTACGTCACCTACGCTTTATTAGCTGGTGATGCTTCAGTTCTTGATGACCGTTACTACAAAAAGAGTGTAAACACTATAAAAAGGTGGTTTGCAGAGGTAGTAGGATATTTTGAACAAAGAACAAATAACGGAATTGTTGAAGGCATTAATAATAAGTTAAAGCTGTTAAAACACAGTGGATTCGGGTTTAGAAATTCTAAAAACTTTGAAATGCGAGCTTTGCTTTTTTGGCATTTTCCTAAAGATTTAGCATACTAAGTAGGGAAGAAACCTATTTTTTTTAGACTATTATTTATATCTGCTAGACGAAGAAAAATTTAAGGAGGCAACGAAAAGTAAATTTATTATAATTCATAATACTCAATTTTGTAGGCAAGGATTTTAGATTTTGTAGCGAACTTAAATTGCCCTATTTCCATAATTGGGGAACCTTGAGGCAATCTACTAACGTAAAACCTAAAATCATTTGAAGGCAGGGAGTTCAGAGTCAAAGCCAGCTCATTAAAACTAATCAAATCATCAAGATCAGCCTGTCACGGTCTAACACTCACTCTCAACTTCCCTGACCTCATTCCCAGGCAAAAGTCAAAAAAGGCTAGTCTGAAATTCAATTCAGGCTTCCTCCTTCTTCCTTTGTCTTAGCCTTAGCTCAAGCCAGAGGAGATGTAGTCGAAGTAAACGCCCATTTCCTTGCCAGCATCAGCGCCAACTAGACCGGCGGTGACTTCCTTCATCGATTGAATCGCTTGCACGGTAGC
>NZ_JAQMUA010000005.1:0-10272 GCF_028330895.1 Kamptonema animale CS-326
CCCGCTCCCCTGCTCCGCGATCGCGCCACTAGCGGCAGGTGTTATTGCTAAACTTACTCCTAAGAGCACTAATAGCCAATTGTAGTATTTATGTAATATAATCGATGGTAAAGGCATCCGGCGTTCCTCCGCGATTGGTGCGATCGTAGGCTTGCTTATTAGACTTATCAGTAACTTCTGTCGTATAGTTTATAATAGGGATTCGACTGCTTGTCTAAATCCCTATTAGGGATTCAAACCATGAACAAAATTGTAGTAGGCCTCTCTGGTGGGGTAGATAGTTCGACAGCAGCCGCAATTTTACACCATCAGGGCTATGAGGTGGTGGGATTGACTCTGTGGCTGATGAAGGGTAAGGGTCAGTGTTGCTCTGAGGGCATGGTTGATGCAGCCCAGATTTGCGAACAATTAGGCATTCCTCATGAGATTGTGGACAGCCGGGATCTGTTTCAGGCAAGTATTGTAGATTATTTGGTGGAGGGTTACGGCGCGGGAATTACGCCGCTACCTTGTTCGCAATGCAATCGGACTGTGAAGTTTGGCCCGATGTTGCGCTATGCTCGCGAAAAGTTGGGAATTGAGAAGATTGCGACTGGTCACTACGCTCAGATTAGTTACGATGGGTCAGTAGATCGCTATCAATTACGGCGGGCTGTGGATTCTACGAAAGATCAGTCTTATTTCTTGTACGATTTGACACAAGAAATGCTGGCGGGTTCTGTGTTTCCCTTGGGGGATATTGCGAAGACGGAAACTCGGCGGATTGCGGCTGAGTTTGGGTTGAAGACTGCTGATAAGGCGGAAAGTCAGGATTTATGCTTGGTGGAAAGTAACGGTTCCATGCGGGCATTTTTGGACAAGTATATTGCGCCGCTTAAAGGTGACATTGTTGACAAAGATGGGCGCGTGTTGGGTCAACATGATGGGATTCAACATTATACGATTGGTCAGCGGAAGGGTTTGGGGATTGCATGGGCGGAACCGCTTTATGTGATTGGTTTAGATGTGGCCCGAAATCGGGTAATTGTGGGCGATCGCGCTTCTGCTGCACAAAATGAGTGTACTGTCAACCGGGTTAATTGGGTTTCGATCGCAGAACCAGGGGCTCCAATCCGGGCGGAAGTACAAATTCGCTATCGATCGCACCCTGTACCAGTGAGTGTGATTCCTTTGGCAGATGCTAGGGTAAAGTTGATTTTTGATGAGCCGCAGTTTGGTATTACCCCTGGACAAGGGGCCGTTTGGTACGATGGAGATATTTTACTAGGCGGCGGGATTATTGAGAGTCAAGGTTAATAAGTAGGGCGGCTGTTGTCCGCCCTATTTTAATTTGGGAGTGCGATCGTAACTGGAAATAAAAATTAGTTATAGCCAACGAGGTAAAAGAATTCTCTCTGCTGGTTATTGATACAAAAACTATAGGCGATAGATAGAGCGAGGATTTGAGCGTTTATTTTCTCACAAAATGGCTGAAATCAAGATTTTTGGTACAAAGTCTGATGCTATAAGTATCCCCGATTATTTTCTACCGAGGGTGACAGAAAAGGAGTAACTTCATGTAAGTTCGGATAACCTTATAACTCGATCAATTCTTCCACTAGCGCCCTGATTTCAGCGGCCGCTGCTCCTTTAGGCTCTGTTTCTAACACCGTACACCCAATAGTTGCTGATTCTGCGAATGCCACACGCTGACAAATAGCCGACTTCAAAACTGGAATTTGATACCCAGAAAGGGCTTCTGCTACATCCCGCCCAATAGATGTATTAACTATTTTACGATTAATAACAAATACCGATTTCAGCCAATCTTTATAAACAGAAGCTTCTCGGATCAAGCTAATTACCTTTTCTGTTGCCCAAATATCGTAGGGCGAAGGTTGGACAGGAATGAGTACAATATTAGAAGCCATGATCGCAGAACGAGCTAAGTCTGAGACTCGCGGCGGGCCGTCAATCACTACATGGCTGTAACTCTTAGCGATCGCAGGTAAGTCCCGGTGGATCGTAGGACGGTCTAAACCTACCACAGAGAAAGGTAAATCGCTAGTTCTAGCCGCCGCCCAATCTCGTGCAGAACCTTGAGGGTCAGCATCCACAAGCAGTATCCTACCACCGCGCAAAGCCAAGGCATGGCTGATGTGAACGGCGATCGTTGTTTTCCCAACGCCTCCCTTTTGGTTTTGAACTGAGATAATCATGCCGTATTTATCAAAACTTTTATTTACTTTAATACATTAAACTATATTCGTAGCCAATATTTAATAGAAAGCAGTTTTCAAGCTAAAAGTATGGGAGAGAATCCCCGATCGGGCAGGTAGGGTTTGCCCTCAACTGAATTGAAATCTGCTGTAACTTTTAGCTAATAAAACAACTGACAATGGATTTTCTACTCAAACCCTTTCATTACGAGTTTTTCAGCCGCGCCTTATTAGTAGCAATGATGGCAGGTCTATTGTGCGGCGTAATTGGGGTTTATATTACAACCCGCCGGATGAGTTACATTGCTCACGGTCTATCTCATGCTATTTTGGGCGGTGCCGTATTGAGCTACGTTTTAGGTTTGAATTTCTACATAGGCTCTGGAATTTGGGGATTTGCCTCAGCCTTATTAATTCAATATTTAACTGGACGCAAAATCTATTCGGATGCTGCTATTGGTATTGTCACAACTGCTAGCTTTGCTTTGGGGGTAGCGATTATTAGTAGTTCTCGGAAATTCAGTCAAAACTTTGAAGCCGCACTGTTTGGAAATGTCCTCGGTGTCACTCCCGAAGATTTGTGGATTGTCGCCGTAGTAACTATTATTTTGCTCAGTCTAGTTTTCATCTTTTATCAACCTTTACTATTTTGGTGTTTTGACCGAGAAGTTGCCCAAGTTCACGGCGTACCTGTCAAAGCAATGGATACGCTTTTTGCTTTAATGCTAGCAACCTTACTGGTGACAACATTAAATATTTTGGGAGTAACATTAATTATTTCGGCTGTGGTAATTCCAGCTTCGACTGCAAGGCTTTTGAGCGATCGCTTTAGTTATATAATGTTGATTTCAGGCGGGCTAGGAGCTGCGATCGCTTTCGTTGGTGTCTACCTCAGCTACCACTTTGATATTGCTTCGGGAGCTAGTGTTGTCCTGCTATCCACCTTGGTATTTGGTGGCGTTTTACTTGCTACTGGTTATCGCCAAAGCCGCAAACAATATCTACCTCCTATTCACACAAAATAACTTACTTTTGCCTATTTCCAACCTCTACTGTCGTATAACTTTGGAGAATTGGTATTACTTTTTATACCAAGCTTGTCGCCACTGTTTCATTTGCTCAATTTCTTTCTGTTGTGAAGTCAAAATATCTTGGGATAAGTTCTTGATTTCGGGTCTATTGGACTTGATTAATGCGTCTTTAGCCATTACTAACGCTCCCTCATGGTGAGGAATCATAGCATTGATAAAGCGTAAGTCAAATTGAGCATCAGCAACACCTAAGTCCATACTCATCATCATGCTATTCATTTGCTCAGGAGTCATTGTCATGTTATGACCCATCTTAGCGTCGTAAGCTGTTGGCGTACTGCTGGCTTTTGGATACCAAGCGGTGCGCCATTGTTTCATCTGATTGATTTCTTTTTCCTGAGCTTTAATAATGTCGCCAGCTAACTTTTTAGTCTCAGCGCGTTGGGATTTATTAAGTACCTCTTGAGCCATATTCACCGCGCCTTGATGATGTTGGATCATTGCATCAATAAATCGTAAATCGTAGTCTGCATCTGCCGGGCCTAAGTCCATAGACATACTGTGGTTCATGCCACTCATGCCGCTATTCTGTACTGTCTCCTGCTGATTATTCACTGAGGTTATTGCGGGTGTATTTGAGGGTTGAGATTGGCTTGAGGGAGCATTAGAACAACCGGCGAGTATTCCTCCAGCAAGGGCGGCTACGGCGGTGAAAGTTAATGCTACAAAGCCAGTTTTTAAGGATATAAGTTGCATCGAATTTTAGCTCCAATTAAAAAAATACTTTTACTCCTCTTAGTGTTGAGTATTGCACTTAAATATGAAATTAGGATGAAATTATTGACTCTACTCTATAAAAAATCATTGGTAGACTCTAAGTTAAATACGATATAAATTCTAATTTTATTTGAGCAGAAATTTAACAAAGGGAGCTGTGTAAAGCGATTGCAACAAAACTTAATATTTAATTGCGGTTTCCCCCTTGACTCTCCTGTTGACTGGAGAGTACAAGATGGAGCTAGTTCAATGAGAAAGCAAATCGATGGTTACTATGACATTACAGCTCAAAGTGCCCAAAATGGCTTGTTCTGCTTGTGTAAACACGATCGCTAAAGCAGTCCAAAGTATTGACCCAGCCGCTAATGTTGAGGGCGATCCTAAGACCAAATTGGTCAAGATTCAAACAGTTAAGTTTGAAAGTGCAATTAGGGAAGCGATCGCAGACGCAGGCTACCCTGCTGCTTAATTTAACAGTTAACAGTTAACAGTTAACGGTTAACTGTTAACTGTTTTGGAATAATTGCGGAGGTCAATAATGGATAATGCTCGATTAAAATTGCGAGGAATGAGTTGTGCTTCTTGTGCTAATAGCATTGAAGAAGCTATTCTTTCTGTTCCAGGTGTGAGAGAATGCAGCGTCAACTTTGGTGCTGAAATTGCCACTGTCACCTATGACTCCGAAAAAACTGATATTAAGACAATTCAGAATGCAGTAGATGTGGCGGGATACGCAGCTCAACTCATCCAAGCACAGGATATATTTAGTACAAATAACGATGCTGAAGAACGAGAAAAACAGGCGGAAACTCAACAGTTACTCCAAAAAGTTTGGATAGGTGGGATTGTCAGCACCATTCTTTTAATTGGATCGTTGCCAATGATGATCGGACTTCCCATCCCTTTTATTCCCGAATGGATGCACAATCCTTGGCTGCAATTGGTATTAACTACACCAGTACAGTTTGGGTGTGCTCGTAGTTTCTATGTTAATGCTTGGAAAGCTCTAAAACGTCATGCTGCAACAATGGATACTTTAGTAGCAGTGGGTACTGGCTCTGCGTATCTTTACTCTATCTTTGCAACTTTTTCTCCGAGCTTCTTTACGTCTCAAGGCTTAAGTGCTGATGTTTACTATGAAGCATCTGCTGCGATTATTACTTTGATTTTGGTGGGAAAATTACTAGAGAGTCGCGCGAAAAAGCAGACCTCAGAATCCCTCCGCAAATTGATGGGATTACAACCAAAAACAGCTCGTGTTATTCGGAATGATGAAGAGATCGATATCCCAACTGCTGAAGTAGTTTTGGATGATATAATTCTAGTACGTCCTGGTGAAAAAATTGCAGTTGATGGCGAGATTGTGGAGGGTTCCTCTACCATTGATGAGGCGATGGTAACAGGGGAAAGTATACCCGTAAAAAAACGACCAGGTGATGAGGTAATTGGAGCCACAATTAATAAAACTGGTAGCTTTAAATTCCGAGCTACGCGAGTTGGGAAAGATACATTTCTAGCACAGATTGTGCAATTAGTACAGCAAGCACAGGGTTCCAAAGCACCGATTCAAAGATTAGCCGATCGAGTGACGGGATGGTTTGTACCTGTGGTGATTGCGATCGCGATCGCGACTTTTATCCTTTGGTACAATATCATGGGTAACATCACGATTGCGTTGATTACTACTGTGAGCGTTCTGATCGTTGCTTGTCCCTGTGCTCTGGGTTTAGCTACGCCAACTTCAATCATGGTGGGAACAGGCAAAGGTGCAGAAAACGGCATTTTAATTAAAGGAGCAGAAAGTCTAGAATTGGCGCATAAATTGCAAGTAATAGTTCTCGATAAAACAGGGACAATTACCCAAGGAAAGCCGACTGTTACTGACTTTGTAGCTATTAATGGCACTGCTAATAGTAATGAGTTAAAGCTAATCTCTTTAGCAGCAGCAGTTGAACGAAATTCCGAACACCCTCTGGCTGAAGCTGTTGTGCAATACGCGCGAGCGCAAGGTGTGGATTTAACAGAATCTCAGGAATTTGAAGCGATACCAGGTAGTGGCGTACAAGGGTATGTCTCTAATCAATTCGTGCAGATTGGAACCCATCGCTGGATGCAAGAACTAGAGATTAATACTAATCCCTTACAGCAACACTGGGAGCGATTGGAATATCTTGGGAAAACAGTAATTTGGCTGGCAGTCGATGGTAAGATGGAAGGAATTATGGGGATTTCAGATGCGGTTAAACCTTCTTCTATCAATGCAATTCAAACTTTGCAAAAGATGGGTTTAGAAGTAGTGATGTTAACTGGAGATAATCGCCGCACTGCTGAAGTAATTGCCCGTGAAGTTGGCATTAAACGAGCGATTGCAGAAGTTCGCCCGGATCGAAAAGCTGCTCAAGTAAAAAGTCTGCAAGCAGAAGGTAAGATTGTCGCAATGGTTGGAGATGGTATTAATGATGCGCCCGCACTGGCTCAAGCAGATGTGGGAATAGCAATTGGAACGGGAACAGATGTAGCGATCGCAGCTAGCGATATTACCTTGATTTCTGGCGATTTGCAGGGAATTGTCACTGCAATTCAACTATCTCATGCCACAATCCAAAATATTAAACAAAATCTGTTCTTTGCCTTCATCTACAATGTGGCAGGTATCCCAATTGCGGCGGGTCTTCTCTACCCGGTGTTTGGCTGGCTATTGAATCCGATAGTTGCGGGTATGGCGATGGCTTTTAGTTCGGTTTCTGTAGTCACAAACGCATTACGATTGCGAAATTTTTCATCAAATAGAACTTACGCAAAGAAACGGGGTTTCTCTGGAAAATCTCAGCTTATCAATTAGATATCTACTCAACTAGATATTTAAGAAAAGCCCGATTTCTGTTTTTAATCACGATTGGAGAAAAAATTATGCTTAATCAAGTTTTATTTTTCAGAAAGTTAGCAGTATTGGGATTGTCAATCGGCATAATTTCCCTTTCAATATCAGGCGCGATTGCCGCAGACAGCCATTCTAATTCCTCTAATAACTCTGCTCAGGAAACTGCTCAATTTCGCTCGATTGAACAACCATTAGTGAATAAGGTTGCAGTCACTTTGGGCGGATTAGGGCTAATTGGTTTAGAGCTTTGGTGGTTTTTGTTCAGTAAATCTAAATCTCTGAAAGACGATTGATAGGCGATTACTTTTCAAGATTTACATTTTGGGTTATGGCGCAAGCTCAAAGGTTAAGTAGAAGGAAGAAGGAAGAAGGAAGAAAAAAGAAAAATTTAGTTATCTAGGAGAGAAGGAAGAAGGATTTAGTTACTTGCTTGGGTTTAAAATAGCAATACTGAACAAAAATCACCTATGCGCCTGACATCTCTTGACGTTTTTCGAGGAATTGCGATCGCTTCCATGATTCTTGTCAATAATCCTGGGAGTTGGGATTACGTCTATCCTCCGCTAGACCATGCAGAATGGAATGGTTGCACGCCTACAGACTTAATATTTCCTTTCTTCCTCTTCGCTGTTGGTGCGGCGATGTCTTTTTCCTTATCGAAATATACGGAAGAAAACCCACCGAAATCGACAGTTTATTGGCGCATTTTACGCCGCGCAACCTTGCTTTTTCTATTAGGTTTACTGCTTAATAGCTTCTCAATTTTTCTGGACGTACTTCTCAATGGTTCCCCAATTGAGAATTTTGGTAAAATCCGTATTTTGGGAGTATTGCAACGCATTAGTTTAGCTTATTTCTTAGCCGCGATCGCAATTCTCCATCTCTCCTCCCGCAACCTGCGAATACTCGCAGCTACGCTACTTTTAGGCTACTGGGGTGCATTAACCTTAATTCCTGTTCCCGGTTACGGCGCAAACCTCCTGACTCCAGAAGGCAATTTAGGCGCATATATCGATCGCCTAATTCTCGGAACCCAACACCTCTACCGTCAAGGACAATACGATCCAGAATCACTACTGGGCACATTACCCGCGATCGCCACAGTCCTAGCGGGTTATTTTACAACTCAATGGCTACGAGTTCAACCAATCAAAACTCGCACTACTTGGAATTTAGTAATATTCGGCCTCGCTTCCCTAACAATTGGTCAACTTTGGGGATTCTGGTTTCCTATTAACAAACAACTCTGGACAAGTTCTTATGTTCTTTTCACCGCAGGCTGGGCCATCTTATTACTTGCTATCTGCTATGAAACAATTGAAGTCCGTCGCTGGCAATGGGGACGACCTTTTGAAATCATGGGATTAAATGCAATCTTTGTCTTTGTGGCTTCCGGTTTTGTCGCCAGAATCTTACTCAAAACTCACATTGGCAGTGGTGAAAAGCCTCCAACAACCTATACTTGGATTTACGAGAACTTTTTTCGACCTTGGGCCGGCGCGATGAATGGTTCCCTCGCTTTTGCCCTAACTACGGTATTATTTTGGTGGGTTATTCTTTATCTAATGTATCGGCGCGGCTGGTTCTTAAAAATTTGATAATTGTTAACTGTTAACTGTTAACTGTTGTTACCGAGGTAAATTATTAATTAGTTTAGCACCACTTATCTTTATAAGTTTCGATGAATTTATAAAAAAATGCCCGTGTTGTCTCTGGTAATCCTTCCAGCGTATTTTGTTGTAAAAAGCACGTTGGAGATGGTACACACCAGTCAGGAGGCGTTCCGTAAATGATATCGAAAGTGCGCCGAGGAATACTGGCAATATAATTACCACGATGAATTCCCCATGCGTCAAAAAATACACCATCTCCCGGTTGAAGATTAATGCTTTGTGCATTGGGCATATAAGCGAAGTTTTTCTCCATACCATTTAATCCTTTCCTAATTTCAAGTTCTTCTGGAAAATCCCAGCGCTTGTGGGAACCAGGTACGTACTCTAAATTATTATCACGGAGAAAACTAATGTGGAGGTGAATGCCAATAGTGTTTTGCATTCTTGCTTTTTCAGTTTCCTCATCTGGCGCGTCAAATTGCTGGTCGCGATGCCAATCTCCCCTGCGAGTATAGCTGGCTGGATTAAAGAAATATTGCGTATTGTAAAACAAAAGCTCTCGCTCAGATATTTGATATAATAGGTTAATAATTTGGGGATTAGCAATAGTATTTAATAAAAATTGAAGCTGACTATGGTAATTAATAAAATAACGTTCTTCAGTTAAAAAAGCCATATTTGTGAAGTTAGCAGCTTCTTCGGGAGCAAGGGATTCCCTTACCCATTGTTCCCAAATGCGATCGCAAATTTTTTTAAGCTCGTCAATCTGTATAACATCTAATAGTTGTGGGATAATAACATAGCCATATTCATCCCATTGGGCTTTAATAGTTGTTGGATTCATTTCTCAATTAAATAATGGGTCAATTTCGACTTTTGTATTATATCCACCTACTCAGTAATTTCTGCCTCGATCGTGTCAACTGTCAGCCGTTAGCATTAAAATTAAGAAAAGTTACACGAACAGGAAGGCTCTGTCAATGATTCCAACAGTTATCGAACAATCGGGTCGCGGAGAACGGGCCTTTGATATATACTCGCGGCTGCTGCGCGATCGCATCGTCTTCCTCGGACAGCAGGTGACATCTGACCTGGCCAACCTAATCGTTGCCCAACTGCTATTTTTAGACGCAGAAGACCCAGAGAAAGATATTTATCTCTATATCAACTCACCAGGGGGTTCAGTCACCGCAGGGATGGGTATTTTTGACACCATGAACCACATCCGGCCAGAGGTTTCGACGATTTGTCTTGGTTTAGCGGCCAGTATGGGTGCTTTTCTCCTCAGCGCAGGTGCCAAAGGTAAACGGATGACTCTGCCTCATTCCCGGATTATGATTCACCAACCTTTAGGCGGTGCCCAAGGTCAAGCAACTGACATTGAGATTCAGGCGAAAGAAATTCTTTACCACAAAAGACGCTTGAACGAACATTTGGCGGCCCACACTGGTCAACCTCTCAGCCGGATTGAGGAAGACACCGAACGGGATTTCTTCATGTCGGCAGCAGAGGCAACGGAATATGGTCTTGTCGATCTAGTGATTGACCGCCGCCCTTCCGCTACGCGCCCCATAGTTGCTGTCCCTAGTTAGTTACCGATCTCAATTTAATCAGGACTTAGGCAGCGATCGCGTAACGCCGCCGTCCCGGTGGTAAAAATACCGCCCAGAGGGCGGCGTTACGAATATCGTCCTAATCCCGTCATTACTGGAATCTTTGATTCTATTCCCATCTTCCCCCTCTCCCCCATCTCCCCCATCTTCCCCATCTCC
>NZ_JAQMUA010000423.1:0-3460 GCF_028330895.1 Kamptonema animale CS-326
CCCCAACCTAAACCAGCACCTAAAACCACTGTAGCTGCAAAACCTGCTGCGCGATCGCCCCAACCTAAACCAGCACCTAAAACCACTGTAGCTGCAAAACCTGCTGCGCGATCGCCACAACCTAAACCAGCACCTAAAACCACTGTAGCTGCAAAACCTGCTGCGCGATCGCCACAACCTAAACCCACTGTAACTCCAAAACCTGTTGTTGTGCGAGCGGGTTCTGTAAGAGCAATGCCTTATCCACCAGCTAGTTTAGGCGATCGCAAACCTGTAACCCCTAGACCACCACTCACACCTTCTCCGAAGCCCCAACCCTCTGAGAGTCCGAATAATGGCAGTCTTGTAGCCACTTTTGATTTAGGTAGCATTCGCAGCGGAGAAAGAGATATCCCTGACCAACTAGCTAAACCATTACAAAATCAGAGGCAGTTTTCGCCTGTTCTCGATCCCCTGCAAATTGGGCTGAGATCTGGTTCTGCTTTAACTTTTGAAGTGCTTGTCGAAATTGATGAGGAAGGAAAGCTTACTATTATTAGACAGGTAAATCCAGTTGAAGATGGCACTCAAAGGCAGTCGGGAGTTCAAAGCACTGATTATCTAGGTTTTGCAAAAGAATTGCTCAAAAATTGGCAATTTCAGGCCGCCCACTCTGGCGGTCAAGCCGTATATTCAGAACTGTGGTTAAGACTAACGGTTAAAGCTCTTTAAAGCTCTAGATTAGGAAAATTTTCAAATTACTTGCACTTTTGGAAAATCTATGTTATGGTAATTAAGTCTGTGCGGGTGTAGTTTAGTGGTAAAACTTTAGCCTTCCAAGCTAATAATGCGGGTTCGATTCCCGCCACCCGCTTATAAATTAAGAAATTACTAACACCTTGGGCTGAAGTTATATCTCTCATGAGGGTGTAGTTATTTACTACGAATAGCTAAAGTTATTGATTTGGCTTGAGTAGATAATCCAGAGATTTATTTTAAGAGTGCAGGGGAATTTAAGCAAGCCTTGTTAAAGAATTGTCCCGATCGATCCTTCATTAACTAGAAGCACTGGTGTAAAAACGTAAGGCAAATCGCCAGAAGAGACCAGAGGCTAAAAAAAGTGCGATCGCTAAAACTCCCGCCCCAAAAATCCACAATGTTTCTCCTCTACCGAGTAGAGTTTCTGCGGGAACAGTAGTTAGGAAAGCCACAGGTACAACGAAGGTGAAAAAGAAACGGTAAGCTGCGGGATAAGCCGCCATTGGATATCTACCTGCTTCTAACAAACCTCTGAGAACTTCAGTAACGTTATAGATTTTAACAAACCAAATACTCATCGCCCCTAACATAAACCACAAACTATAAAGGCTAATCATGCCAAATGCCAAGGGTATGACACTCAAAATACAATTGATCGGCCCTATTCCTAGTTTGTTGGCTGAGTAGACTAATACCACAATTCCAAATACTAAATCGGGTATTCCCCAAGGGGAAACGGTACGTGCGGATAGCCAAAACTGGGAACTAATTGGTTTGAGAAGTACAAAGTCAAGAGTCCCTTGTTGAACTTGATCGACGATGCGGTTGAGGTTGGGTACAAGGAAGATGGCGGAAAAGCCTTGGAGGATGGTAAATATACCGAGCACGACTAGAGCTTCTTCCCATTTCCAGCCCGCGAAGGTGTAGCCAGTGCGATAGAAGAGAAATAGTCCAAATAGGCTACCAGCAAGGTTTCCAACGCTACTGAGGGCAGCTAAGAGGAAGTTAATGCGATACTCTAGTTCCGCTGCGATCGCGGTACTCCAAAATAATATAATTACGTAAAGATATCTTTGCATATTTTAATGAGTATAAAGATGCTCTTGTCAATTGATAAATAGTTACAGATAATTTGTATCGCCGCCCTCTGGGCGGTAATATTAACCTCGCAGAGGGTGGCGTTACAGAAAAAGCCTTTAAGCCATATTATATCGCATCAACTACGTATAGGTGTTACTACGAGTAGCTGGCGCGATCGCAAACATCATTTTACTTATTGTTACATTTATGGTAACGGAAAAATTAATCGGCTAAATTTAAGCTAGATTTGCCGACAATACTGTTTGATAGATTAAACCCGAAAACCTATGCAGAAACTAACTCGAATTTTATTCTCTACCACGCTTACCTTGAGTCTCTTATGTTTCCCCAGCCAAGCCTTTGCCAAAGCTAAAATTCAGATGGCTATTCTCCTAGATTCTAGTAATAGCATGGATGGACTGATTGAGCAAACTCGCACGCAAATTTGGCAAGTTGTTAATGCCTTAACTAAAGTAACTAAAGATGGCGAAGTGCCAGAATTAGAAGTTGCACTCTATCATTATGGTAACGACAGTTTACCTTCCCAAGAAGGTTTTGTCAGACTGCTAACTGGCTTTACTCCCGAATTAGATTTAGTATCCGAAAAGCTATTCAGCATCAAAACCAACGGCGGTCAAGAATATGCTGGTTGGGTAATCCGTTCCGCTCTTAAAGAATTAAACTGGAGTAAAGATCCAGCAGATTTTCGCGTTGTTTTTATTGCGGGTAACGAACCCTTCGATCAAGGCCCGATTCCTTGGCGAGAATCTGTTACTCTTGCTACTGGGGAAAATGTTTTGGTTAACACTATCTATTGTGGTTCAGCAGAAAGTCAAGAGCGACAACTTTGGGCTTCAGGAGCTATTTTAGCACAAGGTAGTCACTTCAATATTAACCAAGACAGAAAGATTGAAGTTATCAAGTCGCCTTACGACGATCAAATTACTAAGTTGAACGATCAACTCAATCAAACCTACATTCCCTATGGTAGAGAAGGAGCAGTTGGTCAACAACGTCAGGCGATGGAAGATAGTAATGCTGGCCCCAATTTAGCCCTGCGTAGTAGCTCAAAAGTTTCTGACTATTATAGCAATGCTTCTTGGGATTTAATTGATGCTCTCGATCGTGGAATTGTCACTCTTGAGCGATTATCAAATGATGCTTTACCGCCAGTGATGCGGGGTATGACTTTAGGGCAAAAGCGCGAGTATGTAGCGGCCAAGAAAGCTGAAAGAGAGAGAATTCAAGCTAGTATTCGTGACTTATCTCGAAAACGTGAAGAATATGTTGCTAAACAACGTCAAGTTAATCCTAATGGGGGAGACAATACTCTTGATTATGTAATTATTCAAAGTCTCCGTCAACAATTAGCAGCTAAAGGATTTAAGCTTCAGTAGCCTTTATTATTGGGCGATTGAAATCGCATCTACACGAACAAAGTCCGCCTACGCGGACTAAAGAATTAGGAACTTTGTTGATAAATTTTTTCTGATTTATTTTGACATCAGGAAAAAATTGTTTAAGCTGGTATTAGTTCAATACTTGGCAGGAATTTCATGCTGAAAATATCTCAGGTTAAGCCTATGATATCATGTCCGGTTAAATACTTGTCATTGCGAGCTCCGCGAAGCAATCCCAACAG
>NZ_JAQMUA010000424.1:0-7418 GCF_028330895.1 Kamptonema animale CS-326
ACCAAGCGGCCGCCCACAGGGTAAAATTACCAATCAGGGTCATCGCAGCTTGGACAGTGACAAGCCATTCTAGGGAAGGCAAGTTGTCAAAATAGTGCCACGTACAAGCGCACATCGCACTCACCAGAGCTGGTAACATACCGAAGGATAACGCCCACCAAGCCCGGTTTTGACTGACTTCACCGTAGATCCAGATGAACCAGAGGGCAGCTATCCACTCAATAACGCTAGAGATGTGGATAATCCAGGTAGGGATGGAGAGTGTGTGCATAAAAAAACTTTAGATTTTAGATTTTAAATTTTAGGTTGAATAGAAACTAATTAGTTGAAATATCTTAAATCCAAAATGGGAAAGATACGCGCGGTTTTATGTGGCTACTACGGTAAAGGCAATGGCGGCGATGAGGCACTGTTGGCATCGCTGCTGCAAATGTTACCAGATTATGTAACACCAATTGTGCTTTCTGGCAATCCTGTTGAGACAAATCAACGCTACGGGGTGGAAACGTGCGATCGCATGAATGCCTTTCAAGTTCTCCAAACCTTGCGTACCTCCGAGGCCTTAATTTGGGGCGGCGGTAGTTTAATCCAAGACTCTACTAGCCTAGCCAGCCCTTTTTATTATGGGGGATTGATGGGACTTGCTCAACAACTCGGCTTAAAAACGATCGCCTGGGCTCAAGGTATCGGCCCCTTAAAGCGCCCGATTACCCGCCATCTTGCTAAACGCTGGTTTGGCGGCTGTAACGTTGTCAGCGTGCGCGATAAAGGCTCCGCAGGCTTACTCGTGGATTGGCAAATTCCCTTTACCTTAGCACCCGATCCCGTTTGGGCCTTAGATGCTTTACCAGTAGCAGGGTTGTGGGATTTACCCGCACCCAGAGTTGCTGTCAATTTGCGATCGCACTCCACCCTCACCCCCAGTCGTTTGGCCACATTAACCCGCGCCTTAATCGACTTTCAAAAAGCTACGCAAACCTTTATTTTGCTCCTCCCCTTTCAATCTTCTCAAGACCTACCTCTTGCCGAAATTCTGCACCAAGCTATACCTAATAATAGCAAAATCCTCACCTTAGAAAACCCCAGAGAATTAAAAGGAGTATTTCGCGGAGTAGAAATGGTCATCGGGATGCGCTATCACAGTTTAATTATGGGATTAGCCGAAGAATGTCGCTGTTTTGCCCTCAGTTACGACCCAAAAGTAACGCAATTAATAGATGACTTAGAAATTCCCGGCTACTTATTATCTGAATTGCCCGATAACGCTAACTCGATCGGCAAATCCTGGATCGAAAACTATGCTAACGGCGAGCCACTTTCGCAGAATAAGATAAAATATCTAGTAGATAGATCTCTCATCCATCAAGAAGTATTGCAGTCCGCCCTCAAATAGTATAATCAGAGGTAAAACACCATGCCAGTTAACACAGCAGAACTAAAGATTACCTGGGAAAAATTACCCGATGATTTCATTTTAGATGAGGAGCCAGTGGAAAACATCGACCAGCCCATTCTAGCCGCCGCCTTGCGAGAAAGCTTAGAAATCGCGAGACTAATTGAAGATAGAATATTAGTAGCTTCAAATATGGGAGTTTGCGCTACATTAAACGGCAAACTAGCCATAAAAGCCCCAGATTGGTTTTATGCCCGCAATGTCGAGCCATTTCCTACTCAGGAAGTTCGTCGCAGTTATACCCCAAACCTAGAAGGGGAAATTCCGGCAATCGTGATGGAATTTTTATCAGCAACAGAAAGCGATGAATATTCCAGTAAACAAAGTTATCCACCGGGAAAATGGTTTTTTTACGAGCAAATATTGCGCGTACCATTCTATGCTATATTTGAACCTAGAGAGGGTTTGCTAGAACTATATCAATTAAATTCATCAGGGCGGTATGAACTACAACCACCTGATGTCAATAATCGTCATTGGATTGAAGGAGTAGGATTATTGTTGGGAGTGTGGCAAGGAACAAAGGCAAATCGAACAGGATATTGGTTACGTTGGTGGGATGAAAGCGGAGAGATGTTATTGTGGGGAGCAGAAACGATCGAAAAAGAAAGACAAGAAAAGGAAAGTATACAACAACAAGTACAACAGGAACGACAACGTTCGGAACGATTAGCTGCACAATTGAGAGCAGCCGGAATTGAACCCGAAGTTTAGATTCTAGGAACAGGTAACGCCGCCCTCTGGGAGGCGTTACAAAGCGTGATTTATAAATTTTATAACGATCGGGAGTTATCAAAATTGGCAAGAGTTCGAGTCCGTCAGCACGTCAATCCACTCTGCATTAAATATCAAGTATCCGCAAGTCCTCCAGATTGGACTCAAATTTATCCTAACTTAAATTTGCCCCTACATTTAGATATCGGTTGCGGCAGAGGGCGCTTTTTATGGCAAATGGCACAAATACAAAATGATTGGAACTTTCTAGGGTTAGAAATTCGCGAACCCTTAGTAGAAGAAGCTAATGCTTGGCGGGATGAAAAAGGCTTGCAAAATCTTCACTATTTATTTTGCAATGCCAACAATTCCATCAAGCCAATTTTAGCATCTTTACCGACAGGTGCGTTACAGCGAGTAACAATTCAATTTCCCGATCCCTGGTTCAAACAAAAGCATCTAAAAAGGCGGATGGTACAACCAGAATTAGTGGCAGAATTAGCAACTTATTTATCTGTTAACGGCGAAGTTTTTATCCAATCAGACGTTAAAGAAGTAGCCGCAGAAATGCGCGATAGATTCTCATCTCACCCGGCTTTCCACCGCCAAGGTGACGATAATTGGCTAGCAGAAAACCCCTTACCAATTCCTACGGAACGAGAACTTGCTACCTTAAAACGCGGAGAACCCGTATATCGGGCATTGTTTAAAATCCAGGACTTACCCATGCTTTAGGTAACGTCGCCATCCTGCGATAAAGTCACCGCAAGATGGCGGCGTTACGGTATTAAATCCAAGAAGGAAACCACATCCGAATTCTCCAACCATTAGGCCAACCATCAGGCGATAAAGGCAGTCCTAAATAAACAGGCATCCAGAAAACAAAAGCCAGTAAAATTAGAAAAATTACAGTAACTCCCATTCCCCGGAGATGGCGTTGGGGACTAAAAATCCACCTATCAACCCACCAAGCAAGTGCTAAGGCGGCAAACACAGAACTACCCATATAATGATATAAAAACGTGCAGCGAGTCACCTTTATCCAAGGCAATAAATTAGCAGACCAATTAACGACTAGATAGAAACCTAACCACAATTGTGCAGTCGGCGGAAATTGCACTGGTAAATGTTCCATCACTTCCATTGAGGACACATTCCGCGTTTCCACCCAAACCCAAACTCGATTAGCTAACATCCATAATAACAAAAAAATAGCGACAGTTGACAGCCACCAAAGGGCGGGATTTCCCATCGCATGAACATCAAAAATAGTCTTAGTAAAATCTTCAGGTAAAGAGGGCAAAACAGGATCGATTTCTCCCTTCTTCTCAGCGACTTTATAAAAGTAAACCACAGGTCGAATCATCAAAATCCAACTGTACCACCAAGAACAATAAGGATGAACATCACGGCCACTTTTAATGCTTTCATGATAGGTCAAAATTTCCTTTTGCATATCCCAAAAATTGGGAGTTGGATTAAGTAGCAAGTGAGGAATCCAAAGCAGACTATAAACTGCAACTGGAATAATTGCTAGACTCAATACTACCTGCCCAAAATTTAATTTAGTCAAACTTTGTAAAGGACTTTCCGTAGGATAAAAATTACCTTCATCTCCTCCTACCCTATTCCCCTGAATCAAGCGCATACCCCAAGCAAATATCAACAGTAAATAAGTACCAAATAGAAACCACAAACCGTTCCATTTAATACAAGCAGATGCACCAAAGCCGATACCTGCTAACACTAGCCACAACCATCGCTTACTGCCTTGATTATCTAGTGCTTTCAAGAAAAATAACTGCGCCAACAAACCCAAAATAACTAGATAAATGTTATTGAGTGCATAGCGAGATTCAACCAGAAATAAACCGTCACAAGCTGCAAATAAAGCTGCAATCAACGCATAACTACGACGGCGAGTTAACTGATAAGCTAAAGCGGCTACAACTAGCGGAATAAACGAACCAGTGAAAGCGTTTATCCAGCGATAATCCCAAGGCGAAAGTAAAGAACCTGTCAAACTATTGACCGAATCTTGTCCAAAAGGCAGATGAGAACCTATCCAAATCCCAATGGCAATTATATATTGGCTTAAAGGTGGATGAGCATTGAAAAAAGGAGTTTTTGTTAGATAATCATTTGCAAATTTGGCGTAATAAACCTCATCGAAAACTAAAGCATTAAAGCGGTCAAGTCCCCAAAATCTCAATGCAACTGACAGGAGAAATACGCCAAATATTCCGATGTTAAACCAGGGAATTGATTTGTTAGATATTTGTTTAGTTAAAATCATAAAAAATCCTGATATTATTTGTGTGTATCTGCGGTCAAAGCTGTTAAAAAGTACCTGCTAATTACCCTTCACTGCTGACATTAAAATTAACACCGCGATAAATCTCACTCAATTGGATTAGTTACTGTAGTCGTACCACTTGCCTCATAAATGGGTTCTCCCTAAATTACCATAACATCGGGATAGGTGTAGAGGCGATAACGGGGTATCCCCAATAGCACATCATTAATAAACATCTCATAATTTTGCCCTCTGAAAGCTACTTTAAAGTTGACACAAAAATTGAGAGCAATTTTGTTATGATTAGTAGTCCCACCTGTCATGGGTACTATTTCTCCATCTCGGTATTCACTTTTAGACTCAGCAGCTTCTTCCAGTTCCAGATATTCTTCAGGAGTGTAGTAGCGTTTTTGTGTGAGTGTTTGCATAATATCCTCAGCGCGATCGCGCCTCAAAATTAACTTAACATTATACTAAAAAAGCGGCTCTGCATCTCGCAGAACCGCAACCAACAGAGGAGCAAAAATGAATACTTAACGAGCTAGACCTTGCACAGAAGTCATATCGATCGGCTTCATCAAGTATAGCTTTAACAAATTCCAGCCAGTCGAAACGTAGACTGGTAGCTTTTGGAAGAATTGCAAGACTTTCGGAGTATTGGCAGATGCGATCGCACTCAGTTTCTCATTATTCTGCACGCAAACATCCAAACGTTGATAAAATTCAGGATTATTCACATCCAGAATCACGGGGAACACCCGTCCCGCCGTATCATTCGTCTTCTCAATCACCTCAATGTCATAATCGCGAGCATTCAAACCAATCGCAGCATAGAACTCACCGCGCTGGATATCATTCAAATACATCGTCGCAAACACTGAAAGTAAGAAGAAGCGACACCACAGTTTTGCCTTCCAATCATTCAAAAACTGCGGCTGAGCCTTCATAATCGCATCAAAGAAATCTCCGTGCCGATTTTCATCCTGACACCAATTTTCAAAGAAGCGGAAAATTGGATAAATCCGATCTTCGGGGTGCGCTTCCAAATGGCGGTAAATAGTAATGTAGCGCCAGTAACCAATCTTTTCCGAAAGATAAGTAGCGTAGAAAATAAACTTCGGTTTAAAGAAAGTATATTTCCGGCTCTTAGTTAGAAAACCCAAATCCAGCGACAAATTAAAATCTGACAGCGCCTTATTCAGAAATCCCGCGTGCCGAGCCTCATCCCGCGACATCAACAAAAAGCACTCAGCCAGCAGCGGACTTTTATCCTTCAGCTTGCGTGCCAATTCCTTGTAGAGCAAGAAGCCAGAAAACTCGGCCGTGCAAGAGCGCTCTAGAAACTCCACAAACACTCGGCGCTTGTCACCATCAATGTGATCCCAAGACTGCTCGAACTCAGTATCCCGCACAAAATGGTGTCGGTTGTAGTCAGCGCGGAACTCTTCAAGAATCGCTCTAAGCTCATCTTCATTAGGTGAGATGTCCATCGTGGTCATCTCGTCAAAGTCAGTTGTATAAAATCGAGGCGTGAGGATAGTTTCCTTAGCTGGAACTTTAATCCCCGGCCGCAGTTCTTCAAAAGTTGGTTTCTTGAGGGAATCTACCATAGGTTTTTTGTATCTGTTATTTTGACACTAACCGACTGGGTTGTTACGCAGGAGCAAACTCTAGGCGAAGGTGCCAAATGTGTAGAGGCACTTGTAGCGCAAAGGCAAGCTTACCTTTAGGGGCAGCAGCGATGCAAGGAAAGTGCATGGAATGCAAACTCAAAACTGCTGTTTTTTCCACGTCCTCCAGTCTACCAACGTCTCAGCGAGTAAAAACGTCAGCTTGCGTTAAGAATTGCTAAAAAGTCTCAACTGAGGAGGCCGAGATAGGGCAACCCCCTGAAAAGGAGGCTCTGAAAGTTCCTGCCGATTTCAGGGGCGTAGAGGAGATTGAGGTTTCAAACATAATAGATCGTAAATCCAAATAATTTCAAAATCTTCAGTCAATCCCTGCTGAAGTTATGCAAATCGGTAGCTGTGCAAACAGGGTACGGAAAGTACAGAATATATTTAGGGGTGGGTAAGGTATTTAGGGGTGGGAGTGTCAAAAACTTAAAGATTACGGGGCATTATGAAAAATTTAGGCGTAAGTTACCTTTTCTGGGCCGGCTGGTTAATCGGTCTGAGCGGACTCCACCGCCTATATAATGGCAAAATTGGTACAGGTCTGCTGTGGCTATTCACGGGAGGACTACTAGGTATCGGTCAAATACTTGATTTGCTACTGATTCCCAGTATGGTAGATGAACAAAACGCCAATATCAGAGCAAAACTGGGCGTATCTGCCACAGGCGTACCCATATATCATCAACCAAACGCTGCGATCGCGCAGGTACTTGTCAAGCAAACTCCTGAGCAGTTAATGGTCAAACTCCTTAAAGCTGCTTATGCCAAAGGAGGAAAGTTATCTGTCACCCAAGGTGTGATGGCAACTGGCGCTAGCTTTGCCGAAGTAGAAGCTACACTCACAGAATTACTCAAAACTGGTTACGTCAGCGTCGATAATGACCCAGCCACAGGCATTGTCATTTATGACTTCCACGAACTTTAGGAGTAACTACCAAAATTAAGATAAGATGGTTGTTTGTCTATAAAAGCAAAAACTATTTACTGTCATGGCTGTTCCTAAGAAGAAAACCTCGAAATCCAAGCGGAATATGCGTAAGGCCACTTGGAAGCACAAAGCAACGGTAGCTGCTCAAAAAGCTCTCTCTCTTGGCAAATCTGTTTTGACTGGGCGTTCCCATAGCTTTGTCTACCCCAGTAATGAAGAAGAGGAAGAAGAATAGAAAAAGGAATCAAGGAATTTGTAGAGGTGGGATTAATCTTGCCTCTATAATATTTTTAATACCATCATCTGTTAAGATTTACGCACGCTTGACGTAACGCCGCCATCCTGGCGGTA
>NZ_JAQMUA010000425.1:0-26329 GCF_028330895.1 Kamptonema animale CS-326
GAGAGGGGGAGGATGGGGAAAATAGGGAAGATAGGGAAGATGGGGAAGATGGGGAAGAGGGGGAAGGTAAGTAGGAGGGATTAGTAATTAGCGATTAGCGATTAGCGATTAGCCATTAGCCATTAGCCATTAGCAATTAGCAATTAGCCATTACCAATTACCAATTACCAATTACCAATTACCAATTACCAATTACCAATTACCAACTAACAAACGCTATCTTCCTCTTTGATTTTGTCTGACCTTCAACAATGTTTCGTTGTAAACTGTTCCCCGGAGGGCATTATTTACAAAATCTTGATCGTGAGGTGCTAAAGTCAAAACTAACTCGTACTCTTGCGTAGCAATTTCATACTCCTCTAGCCCATAGCCGTAGATATAACCCCGGAATAAATGCACCGAGGGGCAATCAGGAAATTTTTCTGCTAACAGGTCAATAATTGCCACTGCTTGTGCATATTCCCCTTGCATATAAGCTCTTTCTGCTTTAATGTAATCGGCTTCTATTTCTTCTTTCATTGTTAATTTCCCTGAAGTTTTGATGCAGTTAACTGAAAATCAACTAAAAAGGTGGGTTGTTCTAAGTAAATCGATTTAATTAAATTAAACGTAAGATAAGAATGTGTAAAAAGCTGGCTGTATAAGCATTCTTCCGTTCGGTTGATGCGGACAGTAAGCTTGTCGAACTGCACAGCTAAGCCGTTATCTTTCGTTACATCTCAACGCCTGAAAATCCCATTCTCTCGTTAGCAGGCACCTTATTTCGCAATTTTGTCCTTAACCTCACTCCATAAGTATACCTTTTGATAGATGAAAGAATGTTTATTTTCATTTTTTAAATCTCCGAGCCTGCCAGCAGTTGACTGGTGCGGCTGAGACTGCTCTGAATCTATATACAGCCAACTTTTGTTTATTCACCTCCACCTGTGGAGACTAACTGAGTTCAAAACTTGTCGATCTATAGCGTGGAAGTTGAAAGGTTAAAATTTACAAGCCTTGGTCTTTAGGGGATTTAGGAAATATGCAAAAATGTTGCGATCGCTCTTTCTGACTGTCTATGCCTCTCAAGTTTGAGAGGTTATGCAGTACAACAGAGCTCGCTCTTTTTGAGAGTCAATATTTCTCAAAGGTAAAATAATCTTGTTCTTTTCCATCGCTTGCCTGTGATTTCTGATGTTCTATCTTTTTATCTGTTTCCTCTCCCAGTTTTTATGCGAAATTGCGAATTATGTTATATTTCTTTACAAATCTGCCAGATTGCTGAGCTTGGCAATTGGTAGAATAATGATGTCTTTTTAACTTTAAATTTCCAGTTTTATCGATCGACTTATTTAACTTAAGTTTGTATCGCAAATTCTTCTGGCGCAATTCCCCAATTTACCCAGGTAATTGCATCTCGTGCTGTTGCCATATCAGGTGGCACTCGCAAAGCGTGAATGTATCCCGTACTCGGACAAGTCATCTTTAACAGATAAATCGGCTCAATATCAATATTTGAATCAATTCTTAACAGAGTGTATTTTTGCCAGCTATCTAATTCTATTGCTTGTAATTCTTGACAGATGCGATCGTAACCAATTCTCTGAATTAGAACTCTTATGACTTCGGGATTCTCCCCTTCTAACAACCATTGAGATTGCCATTTTTCCGGGTGAATAGACCCATATTTTTCAGGTAATCTTACCCCATGATAGGCGTAAACATTGAATCCTTGATAAGCAATCGCTGGCACTCCTTCACCGTGCAATCTACCTTGCTTGTCTAAGCGAATTACCGAGGGTTTGGGAATAGCGACAGCTACATCATTAAATGGCCACCACCAGCCACAATGTTTGGCAGTTTCCCGCAAACCCTTTGCCTTTGAACAGTCAATGCCAATGGCATCAAAGTAGGAATAAAAGGCTAGTGATTCCATAGGCATGACAGCATTCCAGATTGCATACCAGGCTGTATTGCAGTCAGCATTCTTGATATCAGCTTCGAGAGCATCCCAGACAGTATCCGAGACAACACGCCAGACAGCATTCCTGATATCAGGTTTGACAATATTCTTGACAGCAATATTGACAGGAGATCCGACATCAATATTGACATGGATGATAATATCATTCCAGATATCAGCCGTGACATTATCCCTGACATTATCCGCTACAGCACAAGTAGAAGCTATATAATTTATCGCATCTAGGGGATTATCGAACCACAATATTTCTTTAGGCGGCTCCAATTCGGCGCATTCGTAAGCAAGACAAATCGCAGCTTCTGCCTTTTGTTTATCTATCGGCGTTGTATCTAAACAAATTTTTATCCACTCATCTCGAATAATTGGTATGAGTGCAAGTTGTTCTGGAGTAAGTTCTTCAATATATTTAGCAGCCATAACTTTAGTTAATTTGGTAAAAGCCAGATAAAAATATAGACTTATTTGACTTAAGTTTGTACCGCAAATTCTTCTGGTGCAATTCCCCAATTTACCCAGGTAATTGCATCTCGTGCTGTTGCCCTATCAGGCGGCACTCGCAAAGCGTGAATGTATCCCGTACTCGGACAAGTCATCTTTAACAGATAAATCGGCTCTACATCAATATTTGAATCAATTCTTAACAGAGTATATTCTTGCCAGCTATCTAATTCTATAGCTCGTAACTCTTGACAGATGCGATCGTAACCAATTCCTTGAATTAAAACTCGTTTTAGTTCTGCATTATCTTCTTCTAATAACCATTGAGATTGCCATTTTTCGGGGTGAATTGACCCATACTTTTCAGGTAATCTTACCCCATGATAGGCGTAGACATTGAATCCTTTATAAACAACTGCTGGCACTCCTTCACCGTGCAATCTACCGCGATCGTCTAAGCGAATTACTGAAGGTTTGGGAATGGCAACAGCTACATCCTTAAATGCCACCTTAAATGCCCCCCACCAGCCGCAGTGTTTGGCAGTTGCTAACAAACCCTTTACCTTTGAACAGTCAATACCTATGACATCAAAGTAGCCAAAAAAGGCAACCCATTCATCATCCATGATAGACTCCCTACCTTTAGCCCTCTTAAACTCCCTGATAGCATTCCAGACAGCATTTCCAGCAGGATAGAAACCAATATCCTCGACAGCACCTATCACAAAATCCCAGGCAGGTTCCCTAACATCTGAGCTAACATCATCCAGGATAGAATCTCCAACAGCGTCCGTGACAGCACCCCAGACAGCTTCCCAAACACTATCCCTGACACCATACCCACAATCGAAATGATCCTTGAGAGCATAACTCCCGTCATCACCCTTGAAAGCATAACCCCCGTCATCATCCCTCACAGTATAAGTAGAAATTACATAATTGGTCGCATCTAGGGGATTATCGAACCACAATATTTGTTGAGGTGGCTCGACTTCGGCGCACTCGTAAGCAAGGCAAATCGCTGCTTCTGCCTTTTGTTTATCTATCGGCGTTGTATCTAAATAAATTGGTATCCACCCATCTCTAATAATTGGTATAAGGGCAATTTCTTGTGTAGTAAGTTCTTCGATAAATTTATCGGCAATAAATTTAGCTAATCCGGGAAAAACCCGATAAAAAAACAGGTGTACCCACTTACTTATACATCTTACAAACATACTTAAAACTTCATCTTCATCGGCGTTAATTTGCAGTTACAAATCATCGACAAAATTATACTTGTAGGGTGGGCGCTGCCATAATCTATATTCCTGCGAGAAATATAGTTCACAAACAGCGCCACCTTACTATTACTTAACAGCCGACAACTGATAAACCTGTTCAGCAATCTTAGCTAACCGCTGCATTCCAACTTCAATCTCTGCATCAGTAGCCGTCAAACTAATCCGCAAACACTCCTGTTTATGCCGCCAATCTTCCCGCAAACCGGGGAAGAAAGAACTACCAGGAACCACAATCACGCCGACTTGTTTCAACTGCTGATAAAATTCCCAATCAGTAATCGGTAAATCCTTCAACCACAACCATGCAAAAATTGCCCCTTCGCCGCGATGTAAGAACCAAGGCAAATCTTTAGGCATGAATTTGTCGAGGGTGGTTTCTAAAATCTTAAACTTCTTCTGATAGTGCGGGCGAATTACATTCTCAGCAATATTAGCCAGAGCTCCAGATGCGATCGCGCGAGATGCGATCGCCTGTCCATACCTCGGTGAATGAATGCACATATTAGTCTGGAAACATTCTAATACCTGAATCATCCTTTCCTCACCGATCGCAATCCCAATCCGCTCTCCAGGCAAACCCGCCTTAGACAAACTCATACAGTGTATGATATTCCCCCCAAAAATCGGCTTCATCTCCGTAAAATTCAATGCCGGGAAAGGAGGGCCATAGGCAGAATCAATCAACACCGGCACATTGTAGGGAGCAGCCATTGCCGCAATTTTATCAACTTCATCGTCAGTAAGTACGTTGCCAGTGGGGTTGCAGGGGCGGGAAAATATCACGCAGCCAGTAGTTTCATCAATTACTAATTGACTGAAATCCGGGCGGTATTTGAAGCGGTGAGCCTTTGCGTCAATATCCAAAGTCGGCTTGTAAGCGACAACTGCCTCTGGCACTAAGCTAACGCCACCATAACCAGTGTAATCGGGGCTCAGGGGTAAAACGATGTGTTTGAGTTCACCCTCCCTAGCCCCCCCTTGGTAAGGGGAGGTTGGGGGGGGTGCAGTGTAGCCACCAAAGGCGTTGGCGGCGTAGAAATAGATCGATTGGCTACCGGGAGTGATTAAGATGTTGCGATCGCTCAATCTTAAGCCGTAGCGATCGTTAAAATCCTCAAGCACAGCATCGATAAACGGCTGATAGCCTTGGCTGGAACCGTAGCGACAAACCACCTCGCCGTATTCGGAACTAGCCAGCAGATCCGCCGTGCAATCCCGCCATAATTGCTCAACTTCCGGCAAAATTACCGGATTTCCCGCGCTTAAATTGATAAACTCCTGCCCTTGGCCTGCTCTAAGGGTTTCAATAATGTCTTTCATAATCGCTCTAACGCCCGTGAGGTTGGACATCTGAGCACCAAATTTAGTGAGGGCAGGGTTCATAGGTAATGCTGGGAATGAAATAGAGGTTAATACTTTAATTTATCTTAGACTTATGCAGAAGAGATCCGCCGCCTACCTCAAAAAGCGGCTTTTGAGATCCTTTCAGGGGTAGGCTTTGATAATTTAAGCGGTAGAAAGCTTTGTCTGGGAGGGTCAAGCATCGAAGACAAACTCACCAAAGGGCAAAAGCTACCCTCAAAGTAAAGCAACTACGATCGCGATCGAACCCCGCCAAAAACAACTCGATTGATGGCGCGTTGTTGGGTTTGGTTTAGCTGCTAGTAAGCCTTTTGGATAAATTATTACTGGCGCTGGGAATAAAATTACTTTCCATAGCTGCGATCGCAGATAGTCTGTTTCCCCTCATAGACAGATGAACCAAACCTGAACTTAACATCATCATTGGAGCATGGGATTAACTTCTTATTGTGCAGCTTTCTTTTGCTGTTGCTCCATTGAGGTAGTTTTCTATGAACTCAACATCAGATTTTCAGTATTTTCAGGGGAATTCATTTTCCGATCTCTTTGGTCAAGACATCAGAGATGCACGTTATGCCTTCCTTCTAAATTATCCAGCTACTGCTAGTTGGGCAGCTTACCCTAATAGGAAAAAATACTTTATTCAAGATGGTAGTAGTGAGGCTACCAAAACTTCCTTCGACAAGATTTGCCAAAAAGAACCTTGGAAAAATCTAGCTGTGCTAGGCGATGGGATTCCAGGGGTTGTCATCACTCAACCGCCCAATTCGCTAATTGACTACTGGCAAGATCATTTCGGCTTTAGCTACTCGAATATAGAGATGATAGACTGCTCCACTTATCTCGACGATCTCAGCCAGAGTTCGCATTTTGACAAACTTATTACTCTATTTCCTTTTGATAATCTTAAACCTGAAAAACACGCCCTTAATCCAGATAGCCACTACCACTTGCTCAGCAAAGCAACGCTAGCACAACTGGGGGTACAATGCCCAAAATACGAGAGCTACAATCTGCTCGAAGTTAGTCTTAGCGACATTAAGTTACCACAGAAATTTCCATACTTGATCAAAACTTCGCACGGACTTTCAGGAGAAGGCACTTATATCATCAAAAGCGCCAGCGATCTAAACTACTGCTTGAACGAAATCAGGAAATATCTCGATATTAAGTTACTGGATACCATTATTGTCTCCGAGTTCGTCAAGAATACTGTGGAAAACTATTGCGTACAGTTCTATGTTAACAAGGCGGGAGAAATAACACTGATCGGCACTACGGGTCAACTTGTCACCCCAGAAGGCAACTATTTAGGAGGAGTAATTCACTACCGCCAGACCGATATGAGCAGATTTTTTGATATGATTGCTGCTGTGGGTGGATACGCTCATCAACACGGTTATTTCGGAGCGATCGGCTTCGACGTGCTGGAAGATAAATACGGACAATTATATGCGATCGATGCTAATTTCCGAGTTAATGGCTCGACACCCCTCTGCTTGCAGCGCCATACTCTACTAGGACTAGGAAAAGAGGTAGCTAAATATTCTAGCGACTACCGCATGGATGGGGCATTAGACTCGATTCTAGTCACCTTAAAACCCGAACTCGATCGCAAGGATTTTATCATTTTGTCAGCTCTAGAAAAGGTCAAATACGGAAAAATTTACACCGAAATTTACGGGATAGTTACTGGAGAGACGAGTAAGGATATGGAGCAGATAGAAAACAACTTAAAGCATAAGGGATTGCAGTTACAATAGGCAGGAGACAGGAGGCAGAAGGCAGGAGGTAGAAAGCAGGAAGTCAATCTTCTGAAGTTAACTCAACGATGCAGATTGTCTCAATAATTTCTAGAAATGGGATTAGCAATCTCTGAGCAAAATTGCTTGCAAATGCTTATTTCAGGGTCATAAATTACACCAATTAACTAAATCTGCACTGCGTATCAGCAGTGCAGATTTAAAGATTTAAACAAGCATTAAGAAGTCACTCTGCTATTGCAAATCGGAGCTACGGGTATTCGCTCCCATGCAATCTCTCAAACCAATTAACGTCGAACTTACTTAGAGAAATTTCTGCTAGCTGGTGTTGTATCATCGTCCTTTAAAGCGCTAGCGCTCCTCTTAGCAGTATCTGGGTAGATGGAACCGAATTCTTTTAAGGCTTGTCCTGACTCTTCGGCAATATTTTTCAACCGTTCCCCAGGAGCATCTTCTGTTTCGCGAGCTTCTTTAAACCACTCATTTGTGGTTTTAGGTCTTACGGAGTCAATCTCATGTAATTTGTCGCGACCTTCATTGTTTGAGGCTATGTGATTGCGTCCATAATCAACATTTGTTGTCAGCAGTATAAAACCGACTAGGGCAACAGCAAAAAACCGCTTTACCTGAAATACATTAAGTAGAGAACTGATGCCAGCGATTGCACTAGAAACCAAATTTGTCATGACTATACTCCACGAGTTAATTCTTGAATTTTTTGAACTTTTGGCATATCCTTAGCTCTATCCAAACTTAGCTACTGTATTTTCAGCCGAACTTAGCTTTAACCTGTAACTAGCCTGATGAATAGAGCGATAGATTGGCGACGATATGTGTAAAAAACCAACCTATTTTTAAGCCATTAGCTTTTTTGAGTTCAAATATAACAATAACGGCAGCAAACATGATTCTTCCTCTAACAGAAGTCATAGCTTGGTGATGAAAAAGATTGTTTTTTCACAGGCTATTGTATAGCTGGAAACCATAAATTACTTCTTATGACAGAGGTTAGGGGCTACGATGGCAGGAAAGAAGGGGAAGAAGGGAATAGAATCTGCGATCGCCTCTACAGGGAGCGGTTTCTGAGTGCTAAACTGGCAATTTGACAAAAATTGTAATAAAATGCAACAAAGTGTGCTATAATTATTAATGTGTCAAAATGTAATGCCCCGTATATGCTGGAGCCTTTGAGCCCTGAACAACCATGTCAGCCTCTTTATCCCAAGCCGTCTTACTTGTAGACGGCTATAACATGATTGGACTTTGGCCGCGCCTTAGTGACAAGCGCGATCGCGATGGTTTGGAGACGGCAAGGCGGCATTTGATCGAGGAATTAGTTAACTACAGCGCTTTTCTGGGTTTAGACGCAAGATTGGTATTCGACGCTTACTATCAAGACACTCCCTGCGTTAAAGAAATTATTACTAAAAATTTATCAGTCTACTACACTGAATTTGGTCAGACAGCAGATACTTATATTGAAAAATCCTGTGCAGTCCTCCGCTACGAGTTGCGATCGCTTAAGCGGCGGCTAATAGTAGCTACCTCAGACAGAGCTCAGCAATTGACAGTCGTCGGCTATGGTGCCGAATGGATGTCCGCCCTGCAACTCGCCCGCGATGTCGAATCTACCTGTCGCCAGCGCGAAGGTAGGCATAACCCCCGCAAACACTCCTCTAGCCGTTTTCTTGCGAGTTCTCTCAATGCTGAATCCCAAAAGCGCCTGGCCCAATTAAGAATGGGACTGGATTAATTAAAAATTAAAAATTAAAAATTAAAAATTAAAAATTAAAAATTATTTTAAATCTTCTAGCACTCATTGAAAATTGAAATTAAAAATGGTTGAAATCCTTGCTGAGCAAAAGCTATAGGTAGAAAGCTGGTTATGTTTAAATGGGGGGAGCTTAGGGATAAACTCAGTTTTAGGGGCAGTAAAAAAAAGTTTGTAAAAGGCCTTGCCAAATCCAATTTTTATCGCTACTATTAGTAAATGTGGCTAGTAAAAAGGCTGCGATCCTCGGTAGCTCAGTGGCAGAGCGGTCGGCTGTAATGAACACCAGCAACGGAGAAATCCAAAAGCTGAGATGACATAGCAGCTTTATCCGGTAACGGATACTGAAAAATCGGGTGAATTCAAGGAAGCCGCAGCACTTCGGGTGGCGGTAATCTTGAGCCAAGTCTGGCGAAAGGCAGTGGTTTCCACAGGTAGCCAGAAAGGTGCAGAGACTAGAGATGAGGAGCCTATCCAATAAATCTCACAGCGCCCGACATCCCGGAACGGGGATGATGAAATAGTCCACGCCTTACGGAAACGTTGGGATAAGTGTAACCGATTGGTCGTAGGTTCAAATCCTACCCGGGGAGTTAAAAAAAGCCGGAAGTTAGAAATTTCTAACTTCCGGCTTTTTTGCTAAATTTCTTCCTTCTTCCTTCTCTCCTAGATAACTAAATTTTTCTTCCTTCTTCCTTCTTTCTTCTTCCTTCTTCCTTCTTGCTTCTTCCTTCTTCTTAATCTTGACTATCCTGCGAAATCGGCGTTTCCCCAGTGCCATTATTCGCCCCATCTAACTCAACCTTATGCCCATTTACCTGATTTTGCAATAACTGCAACAGCATCGCTTCCAACTGCGATGATATTTCAACTTGCAGATTACCCGTGCGAATATTCAAATCCCGCTGCGGGAAAGGAATCTCAATCTTATGCTGCCGCAAATTTGCCTCTATGCGGTAATACAAATCGCTTTGAATTAAGAATTGCTTACTCGGCTGCGCCGTCCAAACTCGCAATTCAAAATTTAGGGCGCTATCACCAAATCCCTTAAACAAAACTTGGGGAGGTGGAACTGAAAGCACGTCAGGATGACCAGTTCCCGCTTCCAATAAAGCGGTTTTTACTGCATTAACATCAGAATTATAAGATACTCCAATTGGCAGTCGTACTCCCGAAACGGGATTGTCATGATTCCAGTTAATTAACTCCTTTTCCAAAAAGCGGGAATTGGGGACAATAATTGAAACTCTATCCAAGTTTCTAATCACTGTACTGCGACCGCCAATTCTTTCTACTATGCCTTTATATTCCCCAACTTCTACAAAATCGCCGATTTGAATTGGACGTTCCAAAATTATCACAAGTCCGCTGCCAAAATTTTTGGCAATATCTTGCAAACCAAACCCAATCCCGACACCGAGAACACTAGCTAAAATAGTTAAGGAACTTAAATCTAGTCCCCAAATTTGTAACAAGACAATAGTGCCGACTGCGATTAAACTATATTTGGTAGTAATCGCGATCGCTTCCTGGGCCCCGCGATTGATTCCTGCTACTTCCAAAATGCGCGATCGCAAAACAGTAGTAGCTGTCTGGGTAACAACTATCAACCCCCACAGAAAACCGCACAGAATCAATAAATCAGTGACAGAGTAAGCCTTTTGACCGACAGTAAAAATCTTAGAAATGAAGCTAGCAATCAGAATATTCGCGATTTGATAACTCCATCTCCGCGTCACTGGAAATAGATTAGTAATGTAAAGCAGCGTAGCTACCCATAAACCGAATCGCGTACTAGCGAGGGTGAGATTGAGCAATAAATCGAAACTGCGCGGCGGATTTGGCTGAGATGGATTGGGCTCTGGAAAGAACATTCGTAACCCCCGGCGCAGGGTACGCGGCCAAAACCAACCTAAAACAATGTGAAGTGCGATCGCACCCATCAAAATCGCGATCGCATTCACCATCGCATCTCGAATATACTTACCGCTACGTTGTTGTTGAGCTTCATTCACCGCTTGCTGAATTTGCGCCGCCCAAGTTCCCGCCTGTTCCCCGGGACTGCTACCTGCTGGTGCATCTAGTTGTGTCACCGTCAACAAGTATCTACCAGATATATCTGGAGGAGAAGAATTTGCTTTTAAATCTTTATTCGAGACAGAAACTAATAATATCGTTGGTAATAGATTGCGTTCTTCTACCTTTACCTGTACAGGTTCAGAAGATGAAACAGCATCTTTTAGTTGCGAATTAATTAAATTCGCCCGTTCCTTAGCTGTAAACTGTCCTGAGCTGCTAACTTGAAAAATTGGCCTCCCATCTAAAATTACTGGCGCTAAGTCAAATTTGGTGCTAACTTGTGCTAATGCTGGAAAAGCCAGGAAAATGCAGGCAAGGGCGAGAATTACCCCAGCGATGCACCTTCCTGAGAAAAGCCTGAATTTACTGCGGTTTTTCTTCTCGATCGCTTTCACCCTGCTAGTACAGCCATTTCCATCACTTTTTGCCTTGAGCATAAGTTCAAATACAAATTACTGCAAGCCACTCTAAAATTTAGTTGAAGAGCGCAGCTTTAACAATTCTTGGGTCGAAGCCAAAAGTTTAACAGTAACAGCCACAATTTCAACTTCCGAATTTAGTATCAACCGCCAACCAACCTTAACTCCAAATAGCGGAGTTTGTACCTTACCGCTTACGTGAATTTCCCGATTCCCATCTTCTAAAGTTTCGATAACAGCCTGTTGTGGTTCTAGTTGCATCCCTTTAGCTTCGGCTTCGAGGTAGAGTGCGATCGCATCTCTGCCCACAATCGGATCTTCAAACGGAGCATAGAGCACACCGTCCGTAGCAAACAAATTAGCTGTACCCTCAAAGTCGCCACAGTTCAAAGTTTCAAAATAGCTATGCACCACGGGATCTAGGGGATTAGTTGTATCACTATCAGCTATCAAAATTGTTTGAGTCATGAAAATTATCGAGAATTTGGTTATTTGAGTTGTACAAGATTTACGTATTCACTACCACCCTCTCTAGGTAGATTACAGGACTTACGCACCTAACCAAAGAAACCGGGTTTCGACTTTCGCTCAACCAGCAGTTTTTTGACGAAAATACTTCGCCCTCACCCACAGATGCTCTCAAAAACCCGGTTTCTGGGACTCCCTGCGTAAGTCCTATAGATTAGCAGTTACAATGCCCAAGATTTTCTCTTGATCAGGTTGTCTGTAGACCTGCCTAAGTGCCGATAAAAAACCTGGTTTCATAGAAGAAACCAGGTGGTTTAAAATATGCTAAAAGTGGAGACTTAAACTCTATAACTCAGAGAAAGTCCTTAGCCTTTTCCTCTACTTAGCCATCAAGTTAAGTAACTCTTGAGGAGAGGCCAGCAAGTCGATCGCCACAAAGAAAATCTTGCCTTGAGGATCTATTAAAAACCGCCAAGCAATGTTCATACCAACACTCGCGCCAAACCAAGGAGTTTGAACTTTTCCTGTCACTTTAATCTGCGTGTAACCATCGACAACCTCAGATACGCCGCGCTCTGGCATCATTTTTAAGCCAACACATTCTTCGCGCATATAGGCCAAAATGGCTTCTTGACCGACGATTGGCTTCTGGAAAGGTGGTTGCAGAGCACCCTTGGGAGCAAATAAATTCACAGCAGCCTCAAAGTCAAAGGCGTTCATGCTGTTAATGTAGCCCAGCACAGTCGGGTTTGTAACTCCCTCGATCGTGACATGAGTCCGCTGCGCCATATCGGTTGGGGGAACAACGGGGTCTGCAACTTTGGTATAACTGCCAGGAGCATTCGGATCGAAGCCCATGTTTACTACAGCATTACGCAGCACAGTGATTTGCTGACCGCCATCGAGTTGTCGAATTGTTTGCAGAACTGCTGAGGCATTTGAAGAAATCTTGTAACCCGATGGGATCGGAGCTACGAGTCCCTGGGCCATCCATTCTCCTAACTGATACCAGAAGCCTAGCTTAATGTTCATGCTGAAGGAAGCATAGGAACGGCTAAGAGGAGTGTCAGCACGGTTAGCCAGATCGCACATGACCTGCGTTTGGGTCAAAGGAGGCATCTGCTTAATTTGGGCTAGCAAACCATCAGCGATGACCATGCTGGCGGCTCCTGGGGCAGCCGGAGTAATGGTGATCCCCATTTCGGTGTAGGCAAACCAGAGTAATGCTAGTTGATCTTCAGCGCTGAGCTGGGCAAACTTGGCGATCGTGTCTGGGACAGCACTGGCAACCTGAGTGTTAGAGAAAATACCCTGAGCGGTCTCAATAGTAAACGGCATATGTAAATAGAGATTTTTGTTGTTAAGTTGCGAATCCAGTATCTGGGCTTCGTGAATCTCTTCTCCTTGTTTACACTATGTAACGATTTATTACATTTTGTCAACATACTTTGCAAATTTAGTGGTTTTAAAATTAAGATTATAAGTTTGCGTTATTTATCTCATCTTAATAATCGCCCCTATCATATAAGCGCTAAAATATCAAGAGATCGTCCCAGAAAAAACTAAAGCCATAACTGGGAAAGATTTCTGAAACCTTGAGAGGCATCCAATGAAATCCCCAATTACCAGCACTCAGATTAAGCAGAAAGCTTTAGAATTGGGATTCCACAAGGTAGGGATAGCGCAGGCAGATGATGCCCCTTATTCAGAGGTAGAGAGGTTGCAGGGGTGGTTGAAGGCTGGATATCAAGCAGATATGGCATGGATGGCTAATCCAAAGCGCCAGGATATTCGTCTAGTGATGCCAGAGGTAGAGTCATTAATATGTATTGCCCTCAATTACTACACTCCTCACCAGCGCCCAGAAGGGCCAGAATATGCGAAAATTTCTCGCTATGGTTGGGGGCGGGATTACCACAAGGTGATGCACAAAAAGCTGAAGGTGTTAACTAACTGGCTGCGATCGCAAGGTGAGGGAATTGAAGCGCGATATTATGCAGATACTGGGCCAGTACAAGATAAAGTTTGGGCCAGTCGGGCCGGTATTGGGTGGATTGCTAAGAATGGCAATGTAATTTCGCGGGAGTATGGTTCTTGGATATTTTTGGGGGAAGTATTAACAAATTTGGAGTTAATGCCTGATACTCCTCACGCCGAACATTGTGGCACTTGTACTCGCTGTATCGATGCTTGTCCTACTGGGGCAATTACTCAGTCTTTTGTGGTGGATGCTAATCGGTGTATTGCTTATCATACGATTGAGAATCGAGATGAGAAGTTGCCTGATGCCATTACTTCTCATTTACAGAATTGGGTTGCAGGTTGTGATATTTGTCAAGATGTTTGCCCTTGGAATCAACGTTTTGCTAAAGAAACGGATATGGTGGAGTTTCAGCCTTATCCTGAAAATATAGCGCCGACTCTTACAGAATTAGCAGAAATATCAGATGATGAATGGAATCGGAGGTTTACTGCTTCGGCTTTACGGCGGATTAAGCCAGAGATGTGGCGGCGAAATGCTAGGTTGAACCAGGAAAGGAATAAAAGTGAATTAAATGATTAGCAATTAGTTAGTTGCTAATGGCTAATGGCTAATGGCTAATTGCTAATTAAAGGTAAGGTGGGTGTTCGCCGACAACCACCTACTGCTATGAGAAACATCGCTTTCTGGCGAGCGCCCACCCTACAAGCCAACAACTATAAGTCAACAACTAACAACTAACAACTAACCAATAACTACTAACAATTAACAATGACTAAAGTAATTATTTTTGATTTTGACGGTACTTTGGCTGATACCTTAAATGCGATTGTGATTATTACTAACCGCTTATCTGTGGAATTTGGTTATAAACCCGCTACCAAAGACGAACTCGCAGAAATTAGAAACTTAAATTCTTGGGAAATTATTAAGCATTCAGGGATTTCTATGTTTAAACTGCCATTTCTAGTGAGAAGAGTAAGAAAAGAGTTGAGAAATGAAATTCAAGAAATTAGATTATTTCCCGGAATTAAAGAAGCTCTACTAGAGTTAAAAAATCAAGGCAATCAACTGGGGATTATTACTTCTAACTCTAAAGAAAATGTTTTAGCATTGATGGAGAGAAACGGGTTGGAAGAAATATTTGATTTTATTTACACTGGAACGACACTATTTGGCAAACACAAAGTAATTAACAATTGGCTAAAGCAAGCTGCTGCGAAGTCAGAAGAGGTTGTTTATGTAGGAGATGAAACGAGGGATATAGAGGCGGCTAAAAAAGCTAAAATTAAAATAATTGCTGTGAGTTGGGGATTCAATGCAAAAGCAGCTTTGGCAGAACATAAACCTGATTTTTTGATCGAACATCCCCATCAATTAATTGAAGTTATAAAAAACTGGTGAGCGGGGATTAATCTGTTTCGCCTCGGTTCAATGCTGTTAACACTGCTTGCTGACTAACATCCTGGTAAACTTTACGCAAATACTCCATAGCTGCATCTATTGAAGAAGCTGATTTGTTACTTTTATCTCCATCAGTTGCTAGAGTTAGAGGCCCTAAAATATCTAAAACTGTTTCACTGGTTGGCGGCGGTACTATTACTACTAGAGATGATTCTAGCTTTTGGTTATATTCCCAAAATTGGTAAACTTTTGGTAATTGGTAATTGGTAAGTGGTAATTGGTAATTAGTAATCGGGGAATTTTCCTCTGATTCAACTTTAGCAATGCTTTCCTCTCCTTTTCCTCGCAGTTGTCGCAGTTTTGTCAAAATTTGTTCTTTGGTTCGTCCTCGGAGTTGAAAAAGTACAAAGGGGTCTTCGCTGAATCGTTCTCCTAACAAGTAGTAAACTGCACTAATGTGTTTACAAGGATTAGCTTTATCGGGACAACTACATTGGGAATGAACATCAGACAAGTTAAAGGGAAATAGTCTCTTACCAGCAACGGCAAAGACATCTTCAATATTTTGGGGCATTTCTCCTGCTAATAGTTTAGCAGAAAAAACTGCTCTTTGAGCCATATTTTCAGTCACATAACCCCAATCTTCATCGCTGAAAGTATCTAGCCAAAGAGAAATTTGATATGGTTCTGGTTCTGTGCCTCTAACTTGGGCAATTACCTTTTGACCTTGAAACTCGATGCTGAGGACGTTACCCTCTCTTGCATACTTCCAGCCTCGTTCTAAGCGCTTTTTAAAACGATAGGAATTGATCAAATCAAGCCATTGTTCTGTCCACCATTGTTTGTCGCTCATAAGTATTTATATTTTAGGATTTTAGGTTTTAAATTGAAGTTTAGTAGATCAGATTTGACTACCACATCTTAAAGCACAGGTTATTCTTCTTCCTCAAGGATAGCATTGCGGTCTAGTATTAGTAAATTACGTAATTGGTCTGTATCAAGTTCTGTGAGCCAATTTTCGCCACCGCCAACTACTTGCTCTGCTAGAGCTTTTTTACTTTCTATCATGTCATGAATTTTCTCTTCTAAAGTACCTGTGCAAACAAATTTATGTACTTGCACATTGCGCGTTTGACCGATACGAAAAACGCGGTCTGTTGCCTGATTTTCTACTGCTGGGTTCCACCATCTGTCATAGTGGAAAACGTGGGTAGCTCGCGTTAAGTTCAGACCAGTACCGCCCGCTTTTAAGGATAAAATCATAATCGGTGGCCCTTGAGGGTCATGCTGGAAACGGTCGATCATTTCTTCTCGTTGCTGTTGGCGAGTGCCACCATATAGGAATAATATTTCTCGACCAAACTGTTTCTCTAAATGGGCTTTGAGTAGATGTCCCCATTCGGCAAATTGGGTAAAGATTAAGGCACGGTCTTCTGCTGATAAAACCTCTTCTAACATCTCATCAAGTCGCTGTAACTTTCCTGATTCTTGAGAGTTAATTTCTAATTTTTTACTCTTCCCTTCTTCCTTCGATAAGATTGGATAGTTACAGATTTGCTTGAGCTTAACTAGCAAGGCAAGTATCATTCCTCGCCGCTGGATGCCGTCAGCAGATTCAATGGCTGCTAATGACTCTTCAACAACTTTTTGATAAATATTAGCTTGGTCAAGCGACAGAGGACAAAATACTGTCATTTCTTGTTTTTCTGGCAAGTCTTGGATAATGGTTTTGTCCGTTTTAAGGCGACGCAAAATAAAAGGTTGAACGAGGGAGCGTAAAGTCTGTAAAGAGTCTTTATCCCCATATTTCTCAATCGGTATTGCAAATCGTCTCTGGAAGAAATTACGCTGGCCTAAATAACCAGGATTAAGAAACTCTAAGATTGACCACAATTCTTGCAGTCTATTCTCTACTGGTGTACCCGTTAGAGCAATTTTAAATGAAGCTTCTATCTGTCGCACTGCTTGCGATTGTTTTGCCTCTGAGTTCTTAATGTTTTGAGCTTCATCTAAGACTACACCTTGCCATTTAATGCTCTGAAGTTCTTTCGCATCTCGGTAAACTAGCGGATAGCTGGTAATTATCAAATCCTTGCCTTTAATTGCAGTAGCAAAGGCTTTACCTTTAGGTCGTTTGTTGCCGTAATGTTGTAAAACTTTCAGGCTGGGGCCGAATTTCTTGACTTCGCGCTCCCAGTTACCTAATACTGATGTCGGGCAAACCAGTAAGGTTGGACTTTCTAGTAATTCTTGTTCTTGCAGGTGCAGCAGAAAAGCGATGAGTTCTGCGGTTTTTCCCATCCCCATATCGTCCGCTAAACAAGCCCCCAATCCCCATTTTTCTAAGAAAGATAACCAGCCGACTCCTCGTGCTTGATATGGCCGCAATTCTCCCTGAAAACTCTTAGGATTGATGGCATTTACTGATTCATTGTTACTGAGAGTATTAAGTAATTCCTGAAGTTGACCTGTGGCTTCAAAGTTAACTACTGGTAGTTTTTCTATTGTCTGAGTGTCGCCGGAAGCTAAACGCAAAGCATCTTCTAAAGAAAGTGTCATTTGATCTTTGCGACTGGCAAAAAAAGCTTGAGCAGCTTTGACATCGGGAGTTCGTAATTCTACCCACTCGCCGTTTATTTCTACTAAAGGCGAATTAAGAGCGATTAGTCTGTCAAATTCTGCTTTGGAAACTTGTTGTCCGCCGATTGTTAATTTCCATTTGAAATTTAGTAGGCTTTGCAAACCGATCCGATTATCCTCTTTTTTTAAAGGAGATATGGCAGTTTCTGCTTGAATACTTAGTCCTAAACGACTTGCCCATCCTTCCCTATTCGTTAAACTCGGCGGCAAAATTACACCTAATCCAGTGTCAGTAAATCGCCACGCAAATGACTTGATAAATTCGTAAGCTTGCAGCGGGTTAAGGTGACAATACTGAGGGCTTTGCTGTTGCAAGGTGGGCTCGATTAAGGGATAAAGTTTCGAGGCTAAACCCAAGCCACTGAGGAGGTTTTCTTGGGGAAATTCTAATGTCCTTCCTCGATAATTTAAACGCTCTACTGGGTGATTCCAGATAGTTGTTGCATCTACTAAAAATTCTGGATCATCTGCTGCTTGCAGACAGTAATTTAAAGTCCAGTCTCTTTTGCCTGATGAGGGTGGAATTAGGTGAAAACCAGTGCGAAATTGATTTTGTTCTGCGAGGGCTAAAAGTGGGGATTTCCAAGCGGCGATCGCATTTTCTAAACGTTCTAAGTTATCTGGTTCTAATTCTACAATATTGGACTCTTGTTTTAAAGCTTTTAGCCACTCACGGACAGGGTTATTCGCTCCAATTTCTAAATTTTGATTGCCGACTATTCGCACTTGAGTATCAATGATTCTGCTCAAAAATTCCTTTAGCAATTCTTCAGGCGTTGGTGGCAAATCTATTGATTTTGGTAATGGGGAATGGGTAATTGGTAATTGGTTAATTTCTTCTTGGTTGTCGCTTCTGCCTTCTGCCTTTTGATAAGTACGGCAAGCAGTTGGCATTTGTTTGGCAAAAGTTGCAAGGCGAATTCGATCTGTTTCGCTGTCGAGTAAGGGCTGCCAAATTGCTATTTTAGAACCGTTTAAGCTTTCTAATGCTGGTAAGAATTTACCTCTAGCTAGTAAATCTAAACTCCACCTACTGACGTGCGACCAAAAACGTAAGTCTGAGCCGACAAAAGATTCTGCATCTGCACCGAGGGGGAGTGCTTGTAAGAAGGTAAATGCTTCTAGGGGGTGAAGATAGAATCCTTCTATTTGCCAGGGGTAAAGGTACTGCGATTCTGTTTCTGTATTTTCTAAAGATGTGGTTGCGGAATGCAGGGGGATGAGATTTTCAGTGGATGCTAATATCTGGGTGGGGAGTGCGATCGCGCGATTTTCCCACCGATTTGATAATTTTGAGGTGGTAATTTCTGGGTCTTTAATTTTCTGGGATGTCTTCGACTTACCTTTTTTTTGCTTTTGGGTTTCCGGGTTATTTTTTTGTTGCTTTTCGTCGATTTCTGGTAAGAGCCAATTAAGTTTTTTTGACTGCTGTAACGATATTAAGAAATTATTTAATTCTGCTTCTCCCATTGTATATGGATTGTGCAGATATTCGCTGGTTTCAGGGGTAGAGCTTGCGGTAATTCTCCGCCAAGTTTCTCCCCAAATAAATAAATAACCGCCGCGCTCTAGTAGCCAAGTACCGTGTAAAATTGCCATTTATTTTATCCTTATACTCTCCGATTATTTGGAAGAGCTATCTATATTTAGTGCTATTGATTCAATTATTGTAAGTAGTAAGCTCATAATATCATCTTAGGACTTACGCACCGATCGCGTAGCGCCGCCCAGAGAGCGGTGTTACGGCATTAACTTTTAATTTTTAATTTTTAATTTTTAACTTTTAATTTCCTGCGGCGTTACGGTATTAATTTTTAATTTTTAATTTTTAATTTTTAATTCCCTCTCGCACTCTAGCTGTTCTAATGTTACGATTGCCACAGAGAAAGAACTGTGGTAGATAAGGAAAGACGACTACATGGTAGATATAGACAGGTCAATATCCTTTGATGGACGGGATATTAGGCTGAAAATTGGCTTACTAGCACCGCAGGCAGGAGGTGCTGTTTTGATCCAGTCAGGAGACACCTCGGTTTTAGTCACTGCTACCCGCGCACAGGGTAGAGAAGGGATTGATTTCTTGCCGCTGCTGGTGGATTACGAAGAGAGATTATATGCCGGTGGTAAAATTCCGGGTGGTTTCTTGCGGCGGGAAGGCCGTCCGCCAGAAAAAGTAACTCTCACGGGTCGTTTAATTGACCGTCCGCTGCGGCCGCTGTTTCCTAGCTGGTTGCGGGACGATATTCAGGTTGTCGCTACGACGCTTTCGATGGATGAGGAAGTGCCGCCGGATGTGCTGGCGGTGACGGGGGCTTCAGTGGCGGTGCTGCTGGCAAAGATGCCGTTTTACGGTCCGATGGCGGCAGTGCGAGTGGGTTTGGTGGGTGATGATTTTATTATCAACCCAACCTATAAGGAGATTAAGACGGGTGAATTGGATCTGGTGGTAGCAGGCTCCCCCGACGGGGTGATCATGGTGGAAGCGGGAGCTAACCAGTTACCAGAGCGGGATATTATTGAGGCCATTGATTTTGGTTACGAGGCTGCGTCTGATTTGATTCAGGCTCAGCGGGAAATCATGGCAGAGTTGGGGATTGAGTTGATACGGGAGGAGAGGCCGGAAACAGACCCGACGCTGGAGAATTTTATCCGCGATCGCGCCGAAGCTCCGATCAAACAAATTCTATCTCAATTTGAGTTAGATAAAAAAGCTCGCGATACCGCCTTAGATGAGGTGAAGGCAGCAGCGGTGGTAGCTGCGATCGCAGAACTTGCCGAAGACGATCCCGTGCGCGTAGCAGCGGGTGTTGATAGCAAAGCGATCGCTAATGTGTTCAAAGATGTCACCAAAAAGCTGATGCGCCGCCAAATCGTCGAAGACGGCGTGCGCGTGGACGGCCGCAAGCTAGACGAAGTGCGCCCAGTGTCCTGTCGCGTCGGCGTATTGCCCTCACGAGTTCACGGGAGTTCGCTGTTTAATCGCGGCTTAACTCAAGTGATGTCTGCTGTCACTCTCGGAACTCCGGGAGATGCCCAAGACTTGGGAGATGACTTACACCCCCAAGACGAAAAGCGCTATTTGCATCACTATAACTTCCCCCCTTACTCTGTCGGAGAAACCAGACCGATGCGATCGCCCGGACGACGGGAAATCGGTCACGGAGCCCTAGCAGAACGGGCAATCCTCCCCGTATTGCCTCCGCAAGCAGATTTCCCTTATGTAATTCGGGTAGTTTCAGAAGTCCTTTCCTCCAACGGTTCCACCTCAATGGGTTCCGTTTGCGCCTCGACGCTAGCATTAATGGACGCAGGCGTTCCCCTGATCCAACCTGTAAGCGGGGCGGCGATGGGATTAATTAAAGAAGGCGATGAAGTCCGCATCCTCACAGACATTCAGGGAATCGAAGACTTCTTAGGCGACATGGACTTTAAAGTAGCGGGTACCGATACCGGGATTACAGCTTTACAGATGGACATGAAAATATCTGGTTTACCCTTACAGGTAATCGCAGAAGCCATCCACAAAGCCAAACCCGCGCGGCTGCACATTTTAGAGAAAATGCTCTCTACGATTGACAAACCGCGCACAACGATGTCACCCTTCGCGCCTCGCCTGCTGACGCTGAAGATTGAACCCGAATTCATCGGTTTAGTTATCGGCCCAGGTGGCAAAACCATTAAAGCCATCACCGAAGAAACTGGCGTAAAAATTGACATTGACGACGACGGCACTGTAACGATCGCAGGTAACGATAGTGAAAGAGCCGCTCGCGCCTACAATATTATCCAAGGCATGACGCGCAAGCTAAATGCTGGAGATGTCTACGTTGGTCGCGTCACCAGGATTATTCCGATCGGTGCTTTTGTCGAGATTTTACCTGGAAAAGAGGGAATGATTCATATTTCCCAATTAGCGGATTACCGCGTAGGTAAAGTCGAAGATGAGTTAGCTGTTGCCGATGAAGTGATCGTGAAAGTGCGGGAGATTGACAACAAAGGCCGGATTAATTTAACGCGCTTGAACATTCACCCAGATGAAGCCGCCGCCGCCCGCGAGCGATAAATAAATAACTGATTGGTGATTGTAGGGTGGGCGCTAATTCTAATATTAATCATGTTGTTAATATAGATTGTGGTAGCGTTGACCCTACAAAATTAACTAAGGTTTTTTTTATCGCTATTTTAATGTATGACAGAAAATCCAATCATCTCAGATAATAGCGAACTATTTCAATACATGAAGCAGCTTGATGGGCTGCGGGCTATAGCTATCATTACAGTGCTTTATAGTCATTATTCACCCAAGGCTTATTATTTATTTAATATTGATTGGGGAGCTTACGGAGTTAGGCTATTTTTTGTTTTAAGTGGCTTTCTAATTACTGGCATTCTTTTGAAGTGTAGACAAGATATTGAATCTGAAAAGCAAAAGCCATTAATCAGCCTTCGCCAGTTTTACATCCGCCGTTTTTTGCGAATTTTCCCCCTTTATTATCTGACTTTAGCTGTAGGTTTTATAATCAATGTTCCTCACCTGCGAGAATCAATTGTTTGGCATCTTGCTTATCTTTCAAATATTTATTTTGGCATTCATAACAATTGGTTTCTGTTTATTGCCCATTTTTGGTCTCTAGCAGTAGAAGAGCAGTTTTACATCTTCTGGCCTTGGCTAGTTATCTTCTTACCGAAAAGATTGCTCTTACCTGCCATATTAATATTGATTTTGGCTGGCCCGATCTTCAGGTTGTATGCGCTAATATTTGATTTTAATTTAGTTGTTATTAAATCCTCCACACCAGCAGTTATAGACACTCTTGGATTCGGATCACTATTGGCTTATTTAAATTATCGCGAAAAGACATCGAGTTCATTTCCTTACTTCCCAAATAGAAATAAAAATCCCAACTCATCACTCTCCAATATAGGCAAAATCTATCTAATAATTGGCCTGTCGCTCCTGATATTCGTTTTAATTTTAAAACGCTTTCAAGACAATCAATTTATATATTTTATCTTTAGAGATACAGCATTAGGATTAATCTTTACTTGGTTAGTCGCTGGAGCCGCAAACGGTTTCAAAAGAAGGTTCGGTAAATTTTTGGAATTTCCGCTGATTATCTATTTAGGAAAAATTAGTTATGGAGTGTACGTCATCCACTATTTTATACTTCATCTAGTATCAAGATTATTAAATAAGATATTGCCATACAAATTCTGGAATGATAGTTATACTTGGTTAGTTGTAGGAGTTATTTCAACTATAATTACCATTGGCTTAGCTATGATATCATGGAAATATTTTGAAAAGCCAATCAACGATCTGAAGAGATACTTTCCCTACAATCCAATAAAATCTACTAATATCTAGTTTTATCCATGAGGGTTTATGTTAATAATAAAACATCTGTGGGAGTTAATTTTATTTCTGACTATTTTAGTAGGGCCACTACCTTTATCTTTATCATTTGCACTGCACAATCAAAAAGAAAAGGATAACTCTTCCTCTGCCCATTTTTGGCTGGTAATATTAACGGTATCGAGTATTATAGAAATCAGTCTTGGTTTGATTTTAGGCACTTTTGAGAAGTTAACACTTAACACGGTCATTTTTTCGGAAATATTCATATTTATCATTGGTTTTAGTTTAATTATAGCCAGAAGATATAGTTTTTCAGTTGTGCTTCAAAAGCTACCGAAGCTCAAGCAACCACTGAATAGAATTGAACTACTAATTATTAGTTCTGCTGCTGCTGTGGCGCTTGTGCTCTTGTTGATAATAGCAACAAAGCCAATCACTAACTACGATTCTTTATGGTTTCACTTACCCGCCATCTCTCGCTGGTACCAAACAGGTGCTTTAACTTTATTAGACCCAACAGGAAATTGGATGTTCGATCACCAAGATGCCATAGTTTACCCTTATAATTGGCACATTTTAAACTTGCTATGCGTCCTCCCTTTTGGTGAAGATTTCCTAGTAACTTTTCCTCAGCTAATTGCTTGGATAATCCAGGGAATTTCCGTCTATCTTTTGAGCATTTATTTTGGTGCAAGTCGCCTCAATAGCATGGCAGCTTCATCTTTATTGTTGACCGTGCCGATGGTGATTAACCAGGTTAATACTATTCATATAGATTTACCATTGTCTGCATTATTTACTGTAAGTCTATATTTTGGCTTGTCTTATTATAGCCGCAGAATTATATCTGATTTTGCTCTATTTTTGGCTGCCTTGGGACTGTTTGCAGGGATTAAAATCACCGCCATTATTTATGGGGCTTTTATTTTGGGGGGATTGGCAATATTAGAACTTAGAAAAATCTGGTTAAGACCCAAAAATACACAATTTAATTTTCAGCTAAAATCACCCCTACTATTCTTAGGAATAGCCCTGTTATTATTTTTAGGAGGATTTTGGTATGTGCGAAACATTCTGCACATCAATCATCCAATTCCTAATTTGACTGTACTTTCGCCAAGTCGGCCTGTATCTCCACCGCCGAAAAATTTAGAACCACCCGAGTATTTGAAGATTTGGAAAAGCACTTTATTGAATCAATTTGACATCACAAAAATATCTAATTGGCAAATTTTTGTCTCCCAAATAATTGCTAGATTGCAGTTGCCATTCATCGCCATGTCATGCCAAATATTAGCATTGCTAGTTTTTACCAGCTTTAAGAAGCGCCTATCTCCCATAAATGAAAAATTGGTTACTTTAATTATTTTACTTTTTGGCACAGGTTTTTTATATTTTATTACACCATTTAGTTCTGGTACTGGAGGCGAAATAGTTGGTCAGCTAGGCCCTTTGTTAGGATTTAATCTAAGATATGGATTTCCCTTTTTAAGCACGATTGCTGTCACCGCAGCCGTGAGTGCCACCTTAGTCAGAACTAGAGATAAATTAATTGTATCGACTGTTTTAATTAGCAGTATTGTAGGTATTTTTAGCAGTGAGATTTTTGATGCTATCAAGAATGCCTCTTTTACGGGAAATAGTATAATTTGGGGTAGTAAACTGATTGACCAGTTTAAATATTCTCCGATAGAAGCTAGTAAGACAGTCATCACCATACTGGGGCCTAACCTGATTGATATATGTCGATATGTAGGAATTTATTTAATTTATTTATTGTTTATTTATCTCCTGACTTGGCAATTATCTCAGGGTGGATTTCTGACAACACTATTGCCTCGCCTTCAGCGTTTAAGTCAGACAATTGTGATTTGTAGTTGTATAGTGTTAATAGCTAGTACAACTTGGGTGTGGCGAGAAAACCGAGAGGTGAATCGGACTGAAATTTATCAAGGGATGTATGATTATATTGAAAAAAATACACTTCCTGGTGAAAAAATTGGATTCTTTTTAAGTCACCGCAGTTACCTTTTGTACGGAAAAAACCTAAATCGGCAAGTTTTATATATTCCTTTTAGAGAGAAAACTGCCCAGGGTACTAAATGGGCTGATAATTTGCGGCAAAATGGAGTTAAAATAGTTGCACTAGGGCCGTTGACTTCCCTTGATGAAAATACGAAGAAAACCGTATCTTGGTTAACAAGTGATGATGGGTATTTGGAGTCTGTTTGGGGTGAAAATGTTAATCAGAAGTCGGTGTTGTATCGATTGAGAAGTAAATAGTTGTTAATTTTTGTAAAGAACACTGTCCTCTGGTCGGTAACTCCTTGGGGGTTACTTAACTAAGAATTAAGGGTTTCCAGCGGGAAAATGCTACTTACCAGAAGCTATGTAACTCATTGCGGGTTACTTAACTAAGAATCAAGGGGGTATTTGAGGCGGATTTGGTCGGATTGTTAAATATTAACAACTAACAACTAACAGCTAACAAATAAAATAATGCTCCATCAAGAACAACCTTTATTTTCTGTAATTATTCCTACTTATAACCGTCCCGATCGGTTATGTGTTTGTCTTCAGGCGTTAGTTAAGGTTGATTATCCCCGCGATTATTTTGAGGTAATTGTTGTCGATGATGGTAGTAAAACGCCACTAGAAAATTATGTAATTCCCTTTGAAAAGTGGCTGAATATATCACTGCTAACACAACCAAATTCAGGACCAGCAAAAGCGCGAAATATGGGTGCAATGGCGGCAAAAGGTAAGTTTTTAGTATTTACTGATGATGATTGTATGCCGGCTGCTGATTGGCTGAAAAATTTAGATATTAGAGTTACGGCTATACCCGATTGTTTAGTGGGTGGTAAAACTGTTAACGCATTGCCCGATAATCTTTATTCTACTGCTAGTCAGCAACTCATCGATTATCTTTATAGTTATTATAATGCTAATCCTGAGCAAGCGCGATTTTTTGCTTCCAATAATTTTGCCGTACCAACAGCTTATTTTTACAATATAGGCGGGTTTGATACAACTTTTCCTCTGGCTGCTGGTGAAGACCGGGAATTTTGCGATCGCTTGCTCGATCGAGGCTATAGTATGATCTACGCTCCTGAAGTTGTAGTTTATCATGCTCATGAACTGACGCTGTGTAAATTTTGGTGGCAGCAATTCAATTATGGTCGCGGTGCTTTCCGTTTTCAGCAAATCAGCGCTGAACGTGGTAGTAGGCAAATGCAGCATCCATCATTTTATCTCAAGTTGCTAACTTATCCTTTTTCCCAGGCATCAGGTATAAAAATGCTGTTAATTGCAGGATTATTTATACTTTCGCAAGTGGGAATTGCAGCCGGATTGTTTTGGGAGAAGGGAGATGGGGAGCGAAGGAGCAGGGGAGCA
>NZ_JAQMUA010000426.1:0-19346 GCF_028330895.1 Kamptonema animale CS-326
CATTAGCAATTAGCCATTAGCAATTAGCCATTAGCAATGTGGGTAATTTTACGAGGATCTGGTTAAATTATTAGGGGAAACGGGAGGCTAGGAATAAAGGGTAGATGGCTAGTTTTGCATCAGTTTCTCAAACGGAGTTAGGGCGCAGGCGCAACCAGTTGCGCCGCCAAAGGCGCTTGAAATTGGTTCAGGGAATTTGGCAAGCATTGGCAGTCAGTACCTTTGCAGGAGGTTTGCTCTGGGGCATCGCTCAGCCTGTTTGGTTGATTACCAAACCGGAGCAGGTTAAGGTTGAGGGCAATCAGTGGCTTTCTGACCGTGCGGTGATGTCTTTGTTGCCGCTGTCTTATCCCCAGTCTGTGTGGGGGATTCAGCCTCAAGCTCTGGCTAAAAAACTGGAGTCAACTGGGCCGATCGCTAAAGCAAAGGTGATTCGTCATTTGTTTCCCCCATCCTTGAGGGTAGAAGTGCAGGAACGTCTGCCTGTGGCGATCGCTCAACCTGTGATGGCATTAACACCCACACAGGAAACACAGAAGGCTGGCTGGCTCGATGCCAATGGGGGCTGGATGCCTTTGGAGAGCTATACTGCGGATAAGCGATCGGGTACCGTCTCTGAAAGCGGTAGTGCCTCTAAGGGAGCAGGAAGCTCGCACTCCATGCCTACTCTCAAAATCATCGGCCGCTTAGAACTCTATCGCGTCTATTGGCCTCAATTTTACTCTGCACTTAGTCGCAGTCCTGTGAAAGTATTTGAGGTTGATTGGCAAAATCCGGGAAATTTAATCTTGACGACGGAACTGGGTATTGTACATTTGGGGCCCTACAGTTCCCGAATGGCTGAGCAGCTTACTGTTTTGGACAAGATGCGGCAATTGCCAAAAAAACTGGATTCAAGCAAAATTGGTTACATCGATCTGAAAAATCCAGCTTCGCCGATGATTCATATCCCGGAGCAGGAAAAACAGTAGATGCGATCGTTGGCTTCGGGCCCAAGTTAGCTTACAGTTAAGTATCAACTTTTTTGTTGTGGATTTACACCCATTAAAAAAGTTGTCCTTAAGAATCCCCGCGTCTTTAGACCGGGGAATGTCAATTATCATCCCCGATTCTAATGACTCTTAATTATAGACAAGGGTCTGGCCAGGACAGCACCCATTCGGAAGAACAAGCAAATTTTACCCTGGCAGTAGATTCTGCTAATCCCTTTGGACGCAAGTCTGGGATATATTTAGGAGATCCTAATATCGATATTAAAGCCATGCCCCGCGAAGAATCTAGGAGTGGCGATATTGTGCCAAGTAGTGCAGCAAGAATTAAAGTGATTGGTGTCGGCGGGGGTGGAAACAATGCCGTTAACCGCATGATCGCCAGCGAAGTTGCAGGTGTAGAGTTTTGGACGCTGAACACTGATGCCCAAGCTCTGTCTCTGTCTAATGCACTCAAACGCTTGCAAGTAGGACAAAAGTTGACTCGTGGCCTGGGGGCGGGGGGCAATCCTGCCATTGGCCAGAAGGCGGCTGAGGAGTCTCGCGATGAGATTGTTAATGCTTTAAGCAATTCTGACTTGGTTTTCATCACGGCTGGTATGGGGGGCGGCACTGGTACCGGTGCGGCTCCGATTGTGGCTGAGGTGGCTAAGGAAATGGGAGCTCTGACAGTCGGTGTAGTGACGCGGCCTTTCACTTTTGAGGGTCGCCGCCGTACCAGCCAAGCGGATGAGGGCATTGCTGCTCTGCAAAGCCGCGTGGATACGCTGATCGTCATCCCGAATGATAAGCTTTTGTCTGTGATTTCTGAACAAATGCCTGTTCAAGAAGCTTTCCGTGTTGCGGACGATATTCTGCGGCAAGGGGTACAGGGCATCTCTGACATTATTACGGTTCCGGGCTTGGTCAATGTTGACTTTGCTGATGTCCGTGCTGTAATGGCGGATGCTGGTTCGGCTTTGATGGGTATTGGTTTGGGATCTGGAAAGTCACGGGCTCGTGAAGCGGCGATGCAGGCTATTTCTTCGCCTTTGTTGGAGGCTTCGTCGATTGAGGGCGCACGGGGTGTTGTTTTCAACATTACTGGCGGTACTGATATGACTCTCCATGAGGTGAATGCAGCGGCTGAGACGATTTATGAGGTAGTCGATCCTAATGCCAATATTATTTTTGGGGCAGTAATTGATGAGCGACTTCAAGGCGAAATCAAGATTACTGTGATTGCTACTGGTTTTTCGGGCGAGGTGCTCTCGGTGCCAACGGTTAAGGAGATTGGGGTACGTCGGTCTAATACTTCTAGTCCTGCTGCTACTCCGACACCCGATCCGAAAGTGCCGGCGGGATTGGATATTCCTGAGTTTCTCCGAAATCGCCGACCGCCAAGGTAGGGTTTTGTTAATGGGTAATGGCTAGTTGCTAATTGCTAATGGCTAATTGCTAATGGCTAATTGCTAATTGCTAATTACCCATTACCAGTTACCGATCGCTAATCTTCGATCCGGAAACTGGAGTGCTTAAATAGGGCAAGACTTACGCACTTAACTACAATTTTCTGTCATTACAATTTTCTGTAATGGCTAAGGTAGTTAGGCTATCTTAAACCCTAGATTTCATGTGGATACTGGCTTGTTTAAGGGTGAAAATTCGAGGGTTTCGCCTGGGGCGGGGGTTAGCAGTTGGGTGGGGAGTTCAGAGGCGGCGAGGCGATCGCGAAATTCTTCTACGCTGCCAATTGTCTTAATTAACATTGGTAAAATACCGCTGGCTCGAATGTCGCCGAGGGCAGTGGGTACGAAATATCTAGGTTTTAAGGTTTGGGCGAGGTTGAGGGCTTCTGTTGGGCCCATGATAATTTGTCCTAGAAGTGGGAAGATTTGACCGATGACAGGTGCGATCGCGACATCAATTCTTCCTAGTCGCTCTTTTATTCCCTTAAATGGTGAAAAGTGCGGTTCGTAATAAATTGTCTCGTCGGTAGTTAAGTCTTTAAGCAAATAGCCGTTTTCTACCTGGCCCGGTTGGATTTCTGCTCCGGGAACGGCGATAATTTGTAATTTATCTTGGATAAACTCTTGCCAATTTGACAAAGATGCGATACTTTTATAACCTAAACTACTGAGGACTTTGGTAGCAGTAGGAGAGGCAACAGCAGGAATGGTGCGATCGAGTTGTTTTAAAGTAGGTTTGTGACAGTGATCGTCTAGACCTTGACTAATGAGAATTAAGTCGATTGCTGGTAAAGTATCCGGCGTAAAGGCTGGGGGCTGGACGCGATCGGCGCTAAATAACCAGGGTTGACCGTAAAATACTAGAGGATCGACTAGCCAGGGATCTATTAAGATTGTTTGGTTTGCGATTTGTAAGATCCAAGAGTTGAGGTCAATGCGGGTGAGTTTCATTAATGTTAAGGGTTAGTTGTTGGTGGTTAGTTGTTTGGGGAGCATCCCTTTTTTGAAAAAGACCTAACCCCCAGTTTCCCAGATCGACAAGCTGAGTAGATTAATTGTCGAAAGGATTAATTAAATTTGGCTATTCACCCAAACTAAGCGAAGGATATAACTGGTTTGGCAGGACTAGGGATATTTTGAAACTACGATCGCAACAGAATGTAGGCGCGATCGCGATCGGCGGTTTTAACTTTTCCCACTGTTAGTTACTTAAGTCTCCAAGGCTTCATGAGCGTTAAGAGCTGGCGATCGCTATTTTCCAGAATACAACAACGCAAGAAAACACGCCTCAGCCCCTTTTTCCCTAACCTCTAACCTACTAAAAACTAAAAGGCGCGGTAGAATCGCGCCTTTACAAACTCAGAAATTAGCCTGCTGCTTAACTTAGAACAAGTCAGGAGGCAAAAGCACCTTATCAACTAACACAATCACCCCATTGGCAGTGCGGCGAGACGACTGTATTACGCTAGCGTCATTCAGCGTCACTTTATCGCCAGTCTCATTAAGCTGAATTTTCACGGGCATACCTGCGGCAGTTTGCACCACACCGGCCTCTATTTCCTTGGCCGTAACTTGACCCGCAACTACGTGGTAGTTCAGCACCTTAGCCAATTTGTCCTTATTCTCTGGTTTAAACAACTTCTCCCGGATGTCCGCAGGTAAAGCTGCAAACGCTTCATCTGTTGGTACAAAAACAGTAAACAGCACCTTATTGGGGTCTGCTTGGTCTTTTACACGGAAGTTGTCAGTTAAACCAGCCTTTTTCACAGCCTCAGCAAAGGCTTGGAAGTCTCGGTAATACTTGATTGCCGAATCCAGTTCGCCAGCAATCGTACCGTCAACGCTGCGGCTTGTACCACCAGAAGGGTTAAAGATACTGGCGGAGTAGTTGAACTGCGCCAACACCGGTACAGTAATCAGGGCGCTGACACCAAGAGCAGCTACAGCACCAGTGAGCTTTTTAATCCAATTTGTCTGATTTTGGGAATCCATCGCTTTTTTCTCCAAATTACGGCTGGATGCCCCCTGATCTTATCCTCTCAGAGCTTGAACCTTTGTCTGCTGAAAGACCACATCCTTGAGCACATAAGCAAAGGAAAGCTTTTGCTTGGGTCAAACGCGAATTTTATAGCTGTGCTTGTATGGCATAGCTGTTACTCTAAGCTTTGACATCTATCCGTGTATATAAAAAGATTCTACATGATGAGGGGTGAAATACATAGAGGGTAATAAAAAATTTTTATAAAACTTAAATCTATCGAGAATTTGTTTCCCCCTAGATAGGGAAGTGGGATACAATGGCTGTGGGGTTACACCCCCCATCCAGGGTAATTGTAAATATGTTAAGGGTGTCGTTCGGTCGCTAGGCAGAGAAAAAATTTTTTGGCATCTACAGTAAAAAGTAACAACTCGAAATCCAGAAGAAACGAGTAAGGGACAAATCAGGAGCTATACAGGGCATTGAGTTTGCATCTCTCGCTGTGCTTTTCCCATGACGTAAGCATGAACTTGAAAAGCACATCGAACACCTGCGCCAAAAAATAGCGAAGGAAAGCGATCGCGTGGGTTCAGACTTCCAGCATCAAGGTTTAACCCAAATTGCTAGTTACTTCTGCCCGATCCAGGCACGGGCGGCAGAAGAGTTAAACGGCACGACATCTACCAAGTCAGTGATACTCAAAATCTCCCTAGCAAGAAACTGCAAATTATCTACTCCTTCTTGCTGAATGCGATCGGTCAAAAGAGAAAGTTATTTGTTGAAGTCTCAGGCTACCTGTGATTTCAAACTTTACTTGGTTAGGCTATTGGTATCACTCTTTGAATGTCATTACTCATTGGTCTAGGGCTTACGCAAAACTACCATTTTCCGTTGCAAAGGCAAGTGCCTGCGGGTAGCGCTTACGAAGCGAAGCAAACCCAAACTTTGATTTTTTGCGATCCGTCGGTAAGTCCTGTGGTGATGAGTGAGTAAAAACAGACTAATACCTGCTAGAGGCTTAGGAAATTCCTCGGCAATATATAAGGTTGAAAGCGATGAAACCTGAACGTCATATTTATCTGCTAGTAACAACGTTTCCAGCCCCCAATAAAACCTTTAAAAAACAAGAGAATGGTGGCTATCGGTTGTGGGATCTTGGCAAGAAATCCTCTTTTCTATTACCTCTTGCCTCTTGTTTGCTGCCATCTTTAGTACAGGCTCAGCCTATTGTGCCAGCAGCAGACGGTACGAACACTACCGTTACCCCTGAAGGAAATCGCTTCAACATTAGCGGGGGTCAATTATCTAGAGATGGCTCGAATCTGTTTCACAGTTTCCAGCGATTCGGTCTCTCTCAAGGTCAGATTGCAAACTTTCTTTCCAATGACACGATTAGAAATATTTTAGCTCGCGTCACTGGCGGAGAAGCCTCAGTTATTAATGGCTTAATTCAACTTACAGGAGGTAATTCTAACTTATTCTTAGTCAATCCAGCCGGGATTGTATTTGGGCAGAATGCTCAACTGAATGTACCAGCTTCTTTTACCGCTACCACAGCCAGCGGCATTGGATTTGGTGACAACTGGTTTCAGGCTTTTGGGGCTAACAATTACTCAAATTTACTGGGAACACCGAGTGCTTTTGCTTTCCCAAATTCCGATCCAGCGGCGATTGTTAATGCTGGCAATTTGACAGTCGAAGCAGGTCAGAATATAACCTTGATCGGCGGTACTGTAATCAGTATCGGCACTTTGGAAGCACCCGGTGGCACTATTACTTTAGCTGCTGTTTCCGGCGAGAAAATAGTACGGATTAGCCAAGATGGGCGGCTGCTAAATTTAGAAATTGCACCTCTGTCGGCAGAATCAGGAATTTTAACTCCTGATGCCAGAAATTTTATGCCACTTTCTTTGCCACAAATGTTGACAGGTGGAAGTAGCAGCCATGCAACAGGAATATCAGTCAATACTGACGGGCAAGTGGTACTCACAGGTGGGATGCCTGTGCAGGAGGGGGCGGTAATTGTGGCTGGTAATATAGATGCTTCCAGTTCAGATCGAGCGCCAACTTTACACATGGGAGGAACCGTTGAAATTTTGGGCGATCGCATTTTCCTCAATAGTGCCAAAATTGACGTTTCAGGTATTAATGGCGGCGGTACAGTCAAAATCGGCAATGGGAAAATAACTACTAATTCAGAATTTTTAAATGCACCAGAAATTCATGTCAGTAGCGATTCTGAGATTGCCGCTAACGGTGGAGTTAATGGTAATGGCGGTGACATCATAATCGGTCGATGGGGAGGTTTAGCAACAACTGATTTTAAGGGGCAAATTAGCGCACGCGGTGGCAGCAATTCAGGTGACGGTGGCACTGTTGAAATTTCAGGTAGTGGTACTTTCGTCGGCACTGTAGATTTAAGCGCTACCAACGGCAATACTGGCAGCATCCAGCTTAATGCGGAAAATATTGTAGTTGCGCCCGATTCAACCGATAGCCAACAATTAATTGACAGCCAAAAATTGATAATTCCTCAAACAACACTGGAAAATATAACCGCTAATGCTGATGTGGTCATCAATGCTAATAACGATATTACTATTAACAATTTAGCAGAAAGACCTATCAATTTAAATCCTAATGGTGAGGCAAGATCGATGACATTTGTCGCCGATGCTGATAGCAATGGCATTGGCTCATTTTCTACAAGTAACCCTCAATCGGCAATTTTAACCAATGGAGCCGCACTGAGTATTTCCGGTCAAAATTTAACAATTGGTAAAATAAATGCCAGTGGTGGAGCTATTAACCTGACTGGGAATGATATTAGTTTCAGGGGTGGAGAAAGTTCGATTTCCAGCGCTGGCGGCTCGATCTTGATTGCGCCAAGGACGGCAGAACAAGCCATACAAATTGGTGGTATAGCACAAAATATTCCCAATACCCTAAATCTGGAAAATTCAGATCTGGCAGCTTTGGATAACGGCTTCAAAGCAATTACAATTGGTAGATTAGAAGGTAGAGGTGCAATTACTGTCAATGCGGTGCAAGTAAATGACCCCCTAACCTTACAGTCGCCTGGCGGAACTGTGGCAGTTCAAGGGGAAATTATTGCCAAAGATGATGCCTCTGTGACTATAAATGCACAGTCAACGACGCTGAATGCCAATATTACGACTAACAATAGCGATATTAATATTAATAGTGCAGTTACTCTCACCAATGATGTTTCTTTGAAAACGGGTGAAAGTGGCGGGAATATTGCGATTTCCTCGACATTAAACAGTAAAGAAAATGCAGCTCATAACCTGGCATTAAATGCTGGGACAGGCAATATTACCTTTAAAGGTGCGGTAGGTACTGGCGAAAATCAACAACTAGGGAATCTTTCCATCGAAAGTGCTAACAACGTACAAGCTGATGCAGTTATTGCAGCGGGAAGCGTGCAGCAGTCAGTAGGTGTTGGTAAAACTACTCTTGGTGAAGTACAAACAACAGCTCCCAATGGTGTTGATATTACTACAGGTGGTGACATCCAAACGGGAAATATTACTGCCAATGCCGGTGATATTCGCTTGACAAGTCAAACTGGAAATGTCACCGTTGGCATCCTAAATTCATCTGCCAGAGTGCATGAACGTTCAGGTAATATTAATGTCAATGCTGCTGGTCATATCAGCGCAGGTTCAGTTATTTCCTTTGGCTTTGAGCGTGGAGGAGATATCAGTCTCACCAGTAAAAATGGTGGCATTGCAGTGGAATCGATTAATGCTGGAAGTAAAAGTGGTAACACTGGTAGTGTCCATGTAAAAACTGCCCAGTATTTCCGGGTTTTGAATGATGAAACAAAGGTGGAAAATCCTGGTTTACCTGTTCACAGTCAGCAAGCCAAAGTTAACAGTCAACAAATAACTGATACCTACGCTTCGATCGTACAAATAGAGCAAATTCGCAGTCAGGAAATTGGGAATCAATTTGCCGTTAATGTTAAACCATTGAACGGTCATAATATCCAAGCATCTCTCACTACAATTGCACAGCAAACGGGGAAAAAGCCAGCCGTAATTTATGTTGTATCTCGCCCTGAGCAGTTAGAATTAGTGTTGCTAACTCCCAATGGTAAGCCGGTATTTAAAAGTATACCTGCTGCGAATAGCGATGCACTACGGCGACAGGTACAAAAGTTAATTGGTGGAGTGAGCCACCGTCCCGATGAAAGTAGCGCCAACAGTTATTTAAGTGCTTCTCAACAACTTTATCAGTGGTTAATTGCACCTTTAGCTGAAGAGTTAGAAAAGCAGAAAATAGATACTCTGGCATTTTCTCTAGATCCAGGAATGCGGAGTTTGCCTTTGGCTGCTCTCCACGATGGGAAACAATTTTTAGTGCAAAAGTATAGTCTCGGTTTGATTCCCAGTATTAATTTGACTGATACAAGCTATCAAAATATTAATAATTTCTCGGTTCTAGCAATGGGTGCTTCGCAATTTAAAGACCCGCAAGTTGTACCTTTGCCTGCTGTACCTGTGGAGTTATCTACAATTACGCAAGATCGGGGCGGTCGTTCTTTCTTAAATCAAGAGTTTACTTTAGATAATCTCAAGGCACAACAATCTAGGGGACAATTTGGAATTATTCACTTAGCAACTCATGGCTCTTTTGACCCAAGTATGCCTAGTAATTCTTATATTCAAATGTGGGATGGAAAACTGCGGTTTGAGCAGTTGCGGGAGTTAGGAAAGCAGCGGTTAGAGTTATTGGTTTTGAGTGCTTGCGAGACGGCTTTTGGTAGTCAAGATGCGGAGTTAGGTTTTGCAGGTTTGGCAGTGCAGTCAGGCGTTAAGTCGGTATTGGCGAGTTTATGGCAAGTTGATGATGCTGGTACTTTGGGGTTGATGAGTGAGTTTTATCGCCAGTTGAGTTTGCAAGGGTTGACTGTAAAGGCGGAGGCTTTGAGACAGGCGCAAATTGCGATGATTGAGGGCGATTTGCGCGTGGAGGGAGGGCAGTTGCGGAGTACCAGTCGCGGAGGAGAGGCTGTTAATTTGCCATCAAGTGAGGGGCAAGTTGTAGGGAATTTATCACATCCTTATTACTGGGCTTCTTTTACGATGATTGGTAGTCCTTGGTAGGTGGTTTGATAACTGAGTTGGTAACGGATTTAACTGATGAGTGATTTGTTGGTAAGTTTTTACACATTTAAAACCTGAATATTAATTCACTTACCAATTCCAAAACATAACAACTTTTGATAGATGTCAGTTTATTTGTGCCTAGCTATAATTAATCTATAGCAACCGCAAGGTGGTTAGGACATTCTGGGTTCTTGAAACCCTTGATTCTATTCCCTTCTTCCCCTAGTCCCTAGCCCCTAGCTATACAGGATGTAAATAGGAGAAATTGATGATGAATAAAGTTATCACTACTCTGCAACTGAGTGCGATTTTGCTGGCTTTGATGCCTGCTGCTCAAGCACAAGAAACTGTGCCGCAATTAAGCCAAATTGCTGAACCGACTTTATCGGGGGATTCGCTGAGGACGGTTGAGGGAAGAACCCTAGATTCTGATTACCAAAATTTTATCTCTCAACCAGAAAACAGGAGGAATTCTACTGGTAATGGTGAGAGTTTGGGGGATGAGTTTCGCATCAAGCTGGGTCAGGATGTAGATGTTGTTACCAGTCCTTCCGATGCTCAGCGTCAAGGAAGTCCTTTACCTGCCAATCAAAGTAATAATGGCTCTGATGCGTCGGTTCAGCTTCAGTTAGGGCTTTAGCAATCTCAGCCAATTTTAGGTGGTGTTTATGCAATTTTGGAAGTTTGGTTTGAGGAGAGCTCCCTGGAAATAGGGGAGCTTTGCTTTATATGAGATCCAAGAATTTTTTATAAGTGAGCGATTTGTGACCGGGATCACGCCTTTAGCTTTACTTTATCACATGATGAAACAGTTTTTTATCACAGAGAGTTACACAGTTAGTATTAAAATTAAATTCAGTTAGTTTCTAATTAAACTTATTTTGTTACATCAATTTACAAAACGGCGGAAAACTTACTATGAAATCTACAACAGAGGCTCAATTGATTAATTTTTTACGGGGGGAATTGGCGATTCCGATGGCTGCGATCGCGATCGCTCTCCGACATGGAGATCGGGATGTTAGCCAATTGCCGATGATTCTTTGGCAGTATGGGTTGGTGAGTTTGGAACAGTTAAATACAATCTTTGATTGGTTGGCAACAGTAAGTAATTAAGACTTTGGGGAGCTACGGGTTATAGTTTCCGAGCTACTATAGCAACCGCCCTGGCGGTTACAATGCTCCGATGCTCAGGGCGAGGGGCTAGGGAAAGAAAGGGAAGAGGAGAAGAGAGGAAGAGAGTTGCTCGCGGCGGACATCCTTGAACAGCATTGTAATAGGCACACGAATCTCCTTCAAAAACTTTACTTTCGCTTTGAAAGTTAGTGGAGTTTGACATCAGTTACAATTAATTAATCTGAGATTTGAAGTAGAGTTGATATTACTTAGGGTTGAGGCGTTTAGAAATTTGGCTAACTATACCGCTAAGAATCGCTCCTCCCATAAGAATGCCAATTGCTGGTGTAAATAAGGGCTGCCACAGTGAATACCAAAGGTCAAAGCCGAGATTTACCCCGACTGAGCGTCCAAAGACTGCGATCGCAAACCATCCAAAGCTGAGCAAGACTAAGAATACATTAGCTACTAACAAAATATTTAGCCAATTGAGAAATTTATCTTTCATTGTTCGCTCTATTGATTCATAATTGAACTATCCCTGAGCTAAAGCCAAGGAGTTTTGATATCATTTTGATATCATTTTCTTATAAGATATCATTTAATTGTTGCTATACAGTCTGTGAAAATATGGTTCGCTACACACTTGCACAAAGCCCAGAAGTTATTCTGACTGTCAAGGGCAGAGATTCAGTCAAAGCTCGCGAAGAAGCGATGGATCAGCTCATGGAACTAATGGACGCAGGCTCGCTCACTACGGAGCTCAAGGAGGGATTTGGACCAAAGCAGTTTATTGAGGTGAAAGAACCCGAAGATAGTGGTTCTGATGAAGAGGACGGCATTACTCAGGCTGTACAAATTCTCAGTAATCTAGCTACTTTGAAGCTAAAAGTGATGGAATCTCGCGATGAAGCCCTCAAGGTTCGGGCTGCGATCGATATTCTATTTACGGATGAGGCTGTAAGTGTTGAAGAGATTGCGAACCTCAAAGATGGCTTCAAGGTTCTTAAAAATTTTGCTCAAGCTAATGTTCGGTACCGAGAAGCTAGAGCAAAAGCTGAGGATGCTCGTGCAGTTCTCGATGCAGCTTTACAATCTAATGAACCCGATGTTAAACAATCAAATACTGGGAAGTAAGTAAAAGGAAAAAGGACGAAGGAAAAAGAACTTAGTCAGAGGATTGTGTTTTTGTAGGAGCGAAGCATTCACGACTAAAATCTGTTGTATGTTATAGATCGGATCTGGTCGCGAATGCTTCGCTCCTACGGATATATTTACAAATTACAGCAATTTTAATTTAATTAAGTTGCCGACAACAAAAAGGGTAAATCCACAACTTCTCCTTCAATTTCTCCTACCTGTACTTTCAAGCCTTCACCGCCAGCTTTAGTACGGATATAGGCAAGACCAAAAGGCCCATCATCAGTCACAACAAAACTGGTTAGCTTCCCAACTTTTTCTTCTCCAATTGTCACCGCTGCACCCACCTCTGCCTCACCGCTCAAACGAAGGCCCCAAAGCTGTTGTTTCACTCCTTTATATGTATTTAAACGAGCAATTGTTTCTTGACCGATGTAGCAGCCTTTATCATAAGAAATAGTATGTAAAAGACGAGCTTCTAGAGGGTTATATTCATCTGTTAGTTCAAAGTCGGGAGCTGGTCTTCCTTGCTCGATTCGCAGGTGTTCCCACACGCGATCGCCTGCGGGGATTGCCCCATTTTGTACTAATTTATCCCAAAGATTTGCTGCCTGGTTTCCATCAACAATAATCGTATAGCCGCTAGTTGCTAAACCGCTACCAACAACAACGCGAATACTACTTTCAGTGGCAGTATTTTCTATTAGTTTGTGAGTGCCGTAAGGTTTGCCTTCAATACCCGTTATCCCCAATTTATCTAATAGTTTATTACTATGGGGCCCAATCAGATTAAAGGTAGCAGTAGCATCAGTTACATCTTTAAGTTCCACTTTATCCATTGGGAAAATATATCGATCTAGCAACTCTAAGAGTTTTTGACGGCGGTTAGGGGAAACTAGCAACAGAACTTTATTTTCTGTAATAATCGCGGTGGCAAGATCGATTGTCCGGGCGGTAGAGGTGACAAAAACGGTGTCACAGCCTTGTCCCGGTTGCAGGATATTGAAATTGTTGGTACTTTGGTTATGTAAGAAGCGGAGGCGGTCTTCACCTGAAACTTCTAGCCGTCCCCAGTGAGTGCGATCGCACAAGATAACGCCTTGGCGGGATGCTAGAATAGCCTCAGCATCATTGCCAAAACTAACAGGGACATTTACCTGGGTAACTGAGGAAATAAATTCTGCACCTGCGGATGCTTGAATGTCGCGCAATTCTTGAATCATAAATTTAATTAAACAGATTAAATTATTCAGCCATTAACAGTTAGCCGTTAACAGTTAACAGTTAACAATTAACTAGGCAATTGTGCAAACATATCCTGTACTAATTGACTGGCTTTTGCCTCAAGGCGGTTCCAATCAACGTTACCAGTTTCCTCAATCAGACTGGTGTCTATCTCAACTTCTACACTTTGGTTTTTTACGTGGGTAAGAGTGTAGTTGCTAAAGCAAACTTGATAACAAAGTTCCCACAAATCAACGCACATTTTTTGGTCTTGATGTTCTAAGCATAACTGATAGCCGGGCACTGGGAGCTGCACCTCTTGATAAGTACCTTTCCAGGCTGATTCATCTAACTGTTTGCGAATGTTATCGATCAGTCGGATCAAGGCTGGCTGCATTAATAGTTCAGCCTGCTGCCACGCGATCGCGTTAGTTATTTTTGGTTTCATAAGAAATAACGTGGAAACCCCTTCTTTGAAATTGAACTGCACTAACCGCAGTTTACAAGGATATAATGTTAAGCAATAGCGATCGCATTTCCTCTACCCTGGGAATCATCCTGCTGGGCGTTACCTTCCGCCACTTCCGCAAATACCCTCATCTCTTTCATCTCTACCGTACCAAAGAGAGTCCCAAAAGATACATCTGCGGCATCCCTACCCGTACCAATGCGGATAATGCCACTCAGAGGTACAAGCCGCGTCGCATCGAACAAATACCAGCGATCGCCGAGGTAAGCTTCAAAACAAGCGTGAAAATCCGGCGGTTCCAGCTTATAAGCATAAGCTGAGACAAAACGAGCAGGTATATTTAATGCTCGACAAAAAGCAATTCCTAAATGGGCGAAATCGCGGCATACGCCGGCTCTTTCAGTTGCAGTATCGTAAGCGGAAGTCTGCGAATTTGTACTCCCAGACAAGTATTTTACTTTATCATAAATCCAATCACAAATAGCCATTACTCTCGAATATCCAGGCTGTAACTCTCCAAACTCAGACTCAGCCAATCCCGCCATTAAATCTGACTGGCAGTAGCGGCTAGGATAGAGGAAATAGAAGGTTTCCGCAGGCAAATTAGCGGGTGCGATTTCTGCGATCGCTTGATCGTCAGCATAAAAGTGGGATAATTCTACCACTGCCCGATACCCAATTTCTAAATCTCCCGGTGTTGCATTTACGCGGATGTAGCGGTTCCCCTCTAGAGGGCTAATATATTCCTCGACTTTTAGCGGTGGCTCTAACTTTAGTTCGTCGTGTAAAATTTTTTGACTGTTAGTCTTGACTGCCTGAATATTAAATATCATTGTTGTGGGTTGAACAAGAGTATATTTGAGTTGACAGCCAATGTTAAATTTTTGCATAAGATTATGTATAGCTGAAGGAAGAAGGAAGAAGGAAGAAGGAAGAAAAATTTAGTTATCTAGGAGAGAAGGAAGAAGGATTTAGTTATCTAGGAGAGAACGATACTGCTACGATACGCTTTAGTCAGTCCAGGCGGACTTTGTTTGTATAGTAGCGTGTTCAACCGCCGAGCGATCGAAGGGGTAATAAACCAGGATTTAGTATTAGGCGCGGTGATTAATTTATGAAATTAATAGATATAGCAGACGAAATCAAATAAGATTGCTATCTGTTTAGCATAGTTTTTTTTGCTTACGGCTAAGGAATCCAATAAAATTATCAGGACTTACGGATTGCGCTTCTTAAGGCCGCCGACGGGCGCTCTCAAATTACCACTGATACGGCGGCGCTACAAATAGATTTAGGTAAGTCCTAATTATGATATTTTTACCAGTTTAAAGCTGTGTTTGCTAAATTTAGTAAGCCAAAGTTTCTAAAGTTTCTCGCAGATAGCTGCGAACTTGTTGATCAAGAGTGACAGTTTCTGGATGCTGCTCAATATCGCGTTCTAGCTGCCACCGTTGAAACCCAGAACTTGCCGCACTTGCTTGTTTCAAGCTTTCCCACATTTCCGAATCTTCGCGAAGTTGGCCTAGCGATGGAGCTTGATATTCTTGAGGAGTAGATGCAGAATTAACCATAGCTTTAATTTCAATCGCTTGTCTGGACTTAAACGATAGCCTTGACTTAGCCTATCTAAAAAAATTATACAACAAAAATCTGCAATAAAATTATTATTCAGAAATGAGTCCTGACTCTTCTTTACCCAGGAATTTTAATGCGATCGCCTCTATTGGCATTGTTAAGAATATTGCTGTATCAGATGCTACAAAGGGTGGATTTGAGGGATTTCTCAGCCTCAAACCGTATTTTTGAGAGTTAAAAGTTTTGAGTTTTGAGTTTTGAATTTTGAGTTAAACAGAAGAGTTGCGATCGCGAGTTCATGCTCAAAACTCCTAACTCCTGTTCCCACTCAAAACTCAAAACTCATCACTCCTCACTATTGAGAAAGCGTCCGTCGCTTCGTCACCATACGGTAGGCTTCAATAATGTCGCCTTCCACCCAACTGTTAAAGGCATTAAGAGAAATACCGCATTCATAGCCTGCGTTGACTTCCTTAACATCTTCCTTCATCCGCTTGAGGGAATCCAGAATGCCTTCATGGAGGATATTAGAGCCTCGGCGTACCCGCACCTTACAGTTGCGAATAATTTTGCCAGAAAGGACATAACAGCCAGCCACAGCCCCGCGACTGATCGGGAACACAGTTCTGACTTCCACTTGGCCTAGAGGTTCTTCTACCAGTTCCGGTTCCAGCAGACCTTCCATTGCCCCTTGAACATCGTCCAAGAGGTTGTAGATGATGTTGTACTCCCGGACATCTACACCTTCGCGATCGGCAGCTTGACGCGCACCGGCGGCGAGGGTAGTGTTGAAGCCAATAATCACGGCTGCACTGGCTGCGGCGAGGTCAACGTCTGTCTCCGTAACTTCTCCAGGTGCAGCTAGTAGCAATCTAAGCTGCACTTCTTTCTGAGGTAGTTGTCGCAGGGCTCCCACGATCGCCTCGACTGACCCTTGGACATCTCCCTTGAGGATCAAATTGAGTTCCTTGAGTTCTCCTTCCTTGGCCTGTTGGGAGAAACCGCTGAGACTGATCCGTCCTTGCAGGAGACGAGATTCTCTGGCTCGATCTACTCTCGCTCCCGCGATCGCAGCAGCTTCCTTTTCATTTTGGAAGACATCGAACTCATCCCCAGCACGGGGAACATCTCGCAGACCCAAGATTTCCACTGCAAAGGACGGGCCAGCGGCCTCTACGCGCTTACCTCGGTCATCAATCATCGCCCGCACCTTACCCAAAGCGGAGCCGGCAACAACAATATCTCCTACCCGCAGCGTGCCATTTTGTACCAGCAGCGTCGCCACTGGCCCTCTTGCCTTATCGAGGTTAGCTTCAATCACCGTTCCCTTAGCAGCACGGTTCGGGTTGGCATGGAGGTCGGCAACTTCTGATACCAGGAGAATCATCTCCAAGAGCGTATCCAGGTTTTCCCCTTGGATAGCACTGACGGGCACCATAATCGTGTCCCCACCCCAGTCTTCTGCAACCAAGCCGTACTGGGTGAGTTCCTGCTTGACGCGCTCCGGTTGAGCGCCTTCCTTGTCTACTTTGTTAATTGCCACAACAATTGGCACTTCGGCAGCTTTGGCGTGGCTGATCGCTTCAATCGTCTGAGGTCTTACCCCATCGTCAGCCGCCACCACCAGCACGGCGATATCTGTCACCCGTGCCCCGCGCGCCCGCATAGCCGTGAAAGCTTCGTGACCAGGAGTATCCAAGAATACTACCTGCTGCATCTTGCCTTCGTGTTCCACGTCTACGTGATAAGCACCGATGTGTTGGGTAATACCTCCTGCTTCTCCCTGAGCCACCTTCGTTTTGCGAATCGAGTCGAGCAAAGTAGTTTTGCCGTGATCTACGTGACCCATGATCGTCACTACCGGCGGACGGCGTTGCAGGTTGTCCAAATCTTCCTCAGAAAGCATTTCAATTACTTTCTTGGCTTCGGCTTCTTTCTCGGCGGTTTCCACCGGGATACCCAACTCTTCAGCGACGACGTGAATCGCGGAAATGTCAAGAGTTTCCGTGATGCTGACTGCCATTCCTTTAGAGAACAGCCGCCTAATAATTTCAGTTTCAGCAACGGCAAGGGCGAGGGCCAGTTCTTGAACAGTCATCGGCCCGCTGAGTACCAGTTTTTCTGGGCGTTCTGCCTTAACTTCCGTCGCTTGGCGGCGGTTCCCTCGGCTTTGACCGCGCTCGGAACTACTAGAGTCTCGTGGTGCTCCCGGTTTTTTATTTTTGGCAGAGGATGGGCCGACTAATGCTGCCACAGGAGCGGCTGCTTTAGGCGCTGCGAAGCCTTTGGGCTTAGAAGGTCTCGCTAAGGAAAGGCTGACCACGATTGGTTCTGGCATTTCCAGACCATTCTCGTTGTCATCGTCGTCTTCATCGATCGGTGGTTTAACGCGAGTGCGTTTGCCCTTGGCTGCAACTTTGGCTGCCTTACCGGGGAAATCTGGACTTTCTTCGTCGTCTTCTTCCCATACCTGGGCTTTTTTCGCGGGACGCGGCAGAGTCGGCCGATCTAGCAGAGATATTTCGACTAGGGGCGTATCTTCTTCCTGTTCGTCGCGGTCATCCCCCATAGCGGCTGTGTCACTGCTACTACCCCGGCGATTTGGCGCGATCGCACCTGGCATCGCGGGAGCATTTCTCCCTGGGCCCGGCCGTCTTGGTTCCTGAGCGGGTTGCGGCCGAGTGGGAGCTGAACCTTCCCGGCGCGGTCTCAAACCTTCTGGAGCTTCACCTCCGGGCGATCGCTGGCCGCGGCTGGGCCGGGCTGGTTTGGCGGGGTGATCCCCTGATTGCCCCTGTTCTGACTGCTCTTGGTCAGTTTTTGCCTGTTTGAGTACCGGCCGAATCCCTTGATTTCCTGGGGCTCGGTTCGGATTTTCATCGGGTCTGACTGGCGGAGATGAGAGTTTCGGCAACGGCGGCGGGGGTGAATTTGTCGCCCTCGCCTGTACCGGAGCCGGAGGGTTGTGGGGAACTACATCTAGAGGCACAATTGCCGGCGCATTTGATTCCCCTGAGTCTTCACCGCCATTTTCGGGCGCAACTCCAGGGGGATTAGCACTCGGCTTTGAGGGAATAGGTCGATTGATGTTTGGTTTGGCGGGGGGCTGGAGCTGTTGAGCTGGCAGTCTGGGGGGAGTTGCCGTTGAAGGCTGGGGGGTTGTGTTCTCCTCATTGCCGGACTGCTTAGAATTTGCACCTGGGCGCACTTTAGGTCTACGTATTTCTAAAATTTGCTGTTTTTTGGGGTCATTAGAACGGGGGCCAGTTTCTCTAGACGGGGAAGCAGCCCGGTCAGGGGGGGCTGGCTTTCCGGGAGCAGAGTGGCTGGCTACGTATTTTTCGGCTGTTTTGCGAATACGTTCAGCGTCTGATTCTGTAATCGTGCTGCTGTGGCTCTTGACTGAAATATTGAGCCCCTCACAAACCGCCAAGATGTCTTTATTATCCAAATTTAGTTCCCGTGATAACTCGTAAATTCTTACTTTGCCGTTGTTCATCCACTCTAGCCCTCTCAGTGCCAACCAGTTTTTACATTGCAATCTACTCTAATGACAACATCGTTTTATTGAGATTAGTGTCAAGAATCGGGGCGCGGGCACTCTGCCAGCGGGCCCGTCGTTTGGACGCAACCTACTGATGTCTGCCGCGAGAGTTGTCTCAAGTCTTTGTGGGAATCTGTGAATTTTGAAGTTTTAGTCCCGGTTTTAGCCGGAATTTGCTTTCGCTATTCGCTGTTCCCGATTGAGCATACCTCTGTTGGTACCCTGCCCTTATCTAATCTGACACAAATCTTTTAAGACTGGTGGGTGGATCGGATCGGGGTTTTGGTGCTGGCTCTGCTGGAAATTCTTCGCTACCCCTGAATGGGGTTTGTGTGAAGGGCCCGGCAGACACCGTATGGGAGGGTGGGGAAGGGGTGGCTAAACGTTGCCAAAGTGTTTGGTACATTTCGTTAGACACAGATGCTTTGAGCGATCGCCCAAGTCGATTTTTTTTTTGAGCTGCTTTGAGGCACTCTGCTTCCGGGCACAGGTAGGCAGAACGACCCATACCCATATCTAATTGTACCTGATGACAAGGATAGAGCCTGACTAATCGCCAAAATGCTTCTTTTGGCCCTAATTTTCTGCAACTGATGCAGCGGCGATAGTTGGGTTTCATCTGTTTTTGTGTGAAGAAGGGGCTAGGGGCTAGGGAAGAAGGAAGAGGGAAGAAAGGAAAGAGGGAGAGGCTTTTTCTTTTCTTCCCTTCTTCCCCTAGTCCCTTAGAC
>NZ_JAQMUA010000427.1:0-6734 GCF_028330895.1 Kamptonema animale CS-326
ATACCGGAAACACCGACACCACCAACACCGCCAGTCGCGATCGCACAACCGGAAAACCCAGTCGCAGAGACACCACCAGTAGAAATTGTCATTCCTGCAACACCGCCAGTCGCGATCGCACAACCGGAAAACCCAGTCGCAGAGATACCACCAGTAGAAATTGTCATCCCTGCAACACCGACACCGCAGACACCGCCAGTCGCGATCGCAGAACCTCAGACGCAGGAATCAACTAAAACCCCCATTCTTGAGGCAGAACCCCCACTGCCACAAGCGCAGCCAACAGTGTTAGCGCTTCCTGCGCCTAGCTTTACCTATACACCGGCGCAACAAACACCTGATACTGCCAATCGGGTAGAACCAGCATCAGAAGCCGAAAACGAGGCGGAAAAAACAATACCCCAGGCAAATATTGAGACAACAACTCAGGTACAAACAACCAGCGATCGCCTACTCACTTCCACCCCAGACAATCCTCCCCAACCTGAAACCACAGATCGGATTGCGATCGCACCTGTAACAGAGCAGATCGTACCAACTTCCGCTCCCACAACCACCGAAGTTTCCCCAAATCCGACACCCACGCCGACTGTAACACCCACACCCACAGCCGCAAAAATCACCTTTGACAGCCCCCCAACCCCCAAATTAGAACCCGTCCCTCATCAACAAATCACCCCCGTAGAAACCCCCAGCGTACCTCCTAGAGAGCAAGTTTCCACCGTCCCTGCGATCGGTGCCAGTACCGATCTAGAAACAAGCGCAAAACTAGCAACAGTCAGCCACGAACAACCATCAACCGCAATTAGTAATCAAGTAAAAACCCCAGTCACCAATTCTCTAGAAGTAATTAAATCGATTACCTCTGACCAAATCTTTGAAAGTGATATTGAGAGAACAGTAGCTAATATTGAGCAGTATAGAAATCAAGAATATGACAGCTACCTGGGAATCAAAAATGAACCAGGTCACGAAAGAATGACCCTCGCTACAATGCAGGAAACTTTAAAACGTATCGCTGTGGTTCCCGGTAAGCCCTGTGCTATTATCTATGTAGTAGCCAGAAACGATCAGTTAGAATTGATTTTAGTTACTGGTCACGCCTCCCCAATTCGCTACAGCATCCCAGCAGCAAAAAAAGCAATTCTTTTACCAATAGTTGAACAGTTCCGAATGGAGATTACCAACCCTCGCCAACGGAGCAGTACCAGTTATTTATCCCGCGCCCAACAACTTTATCAGTGGATAATTGCACCCCTAGAAAAAGACTTAAAAACCTTAAAGATTGAAACCCTGCTGTTTTCTTTAGATCCAGGGTTACGGAGTATGCCGATCGCAGCTTTGCACGATGGCAAGCAATTCTTAATCGAAAAATACAGCTTCAGTTTAATTCCCAGTTTTTCCTTAACTAATAGCAATTACGCATCTATTGATGGTACTAAAGTCTTGGCAATGGGAGCCTCTGAATTTAAGGATAAAGAACCTTTACCCAGCGTACCCATTGAATTGCACTCGATCGTTTCTGATTTGTGGCCGGGTCAATCCTTCCTCAACGAAGCCTTCACCTTAGAAAATTTGCGATCGCAACGCCTTAATACCCAGTTTGGAATCATTCATCTAGCAACTCACGCTACTTTTAATCCAGGCGAACCAAAGAACTCTTACATTCAGCTTTGGAACAGCAAATTGCAAATCAATCAAATCCCAACTCTTAACTGGGATCTTCCCCCAGTAGAATTGCTAGTGCTTTCAGCTTGTCGAACTGCTTTAGGGGACAGGGAATCGGAGTTGGGTTTTGGCGGATTAGCTGTAAAAGCCGGAGCTAAATCAGCCCTTGCCAGTCTTTGGTATGTATCTGATGAAGGTACAATGGGATTGATGATGGAATTTTATCAGGAACTCAGGCACAGCAAAATTAAAGCAGAAGCTTTAAGAGAGGCACAGCTAGCCATGATTTCTGGCAAAGTACAACTTCGCAATGGACGGCTGATTACAACAGGAGAAGATTTTCCTCTCCCTCCCAATTTAGCGAGTTTAAGTAATAGAAATATGGCTCATCCCTTTTTCTGGAGTGGGTTCACAATGGTGGGAAGCCCTTGGTAAGGAATGAGTTATAAAGTTATTGTTCTATAGCAACCTTCTTAGCACTTAGAAAACTGGCTCATTGCAGAAATTTGCTGATTCTATTCCCTTCTTCCCCTCCCTCCTAGCTATATTATCTGCTTCTTTCGAGCAATGGCAGCCTGATCGTGAAAGTTGCCCCCATTCCCTCTCCCGCACTCTCAGCGTGTACTGTACCGCCATGTATTGTCACAATATGTTGGACGATAGCTAAGCCCAGTCCCAGCCCTCCGTAAGACCTGGTTGTGGTACTGTCAGCTTGACGGAATCTCTCGAAAACATGAGGTAAAAACTTCTGACTGATACCAATTCCTGTATCGGTAATCTGAATTTCTGCATAAGAAATAATAGAGGAAGATAGGAAATTTTGAGTTTTGAGATTGCTTGGTTGCACTTCCAACGCTAAACCCTTTGGGTAGGCTTCACGATCGCGGTTTTGAGTTTGAATAGTAACTAAATTTCCTGCCTTTTCCATCTCTTCATCTTCCTTCTCCTTCCCATCTTCCCCTTCCCTCCAATCCCCCATCCCCATTCCTAGCCGCACTTCTACCCGCCCTCCGTTGGGGGTAAACTTGAGTGCATTGGAAAGTAGATTCCAAATTACCTGCTGCAAGCGATTAGTATCCGCAAAAACTAGCCCCACTCCTTCATCATAAAAACTCAAAAGTTGAACTCCCTTCGCTTCAGCAATAGGACGCAGGGTATTGATTCCGGCTTCAAGGATTCCCACCAGTTCAACGGGCCCCAACTTTAGGGAAATCTTACCTGCCAGAATCCGGGAAACATCGAGGAGGTCTTCGATCATCTGCACCTGCAAACGAGCATTGCGTTCAATTGTCTCTAGAGCGATCGCCATTTTTTCCTCAGTTAGCTTTTTCTGCTGTAATATTTGCGACCAACCCAAAATTGCATTTAGAGGTGTGCGTAGTTCGTGGGAAAGCGTTGCCAAAAATTCGTCCTTGATGCGGTTGGCTTCTTGAGCTTCCCAGTAAAGCCGTGCATTATCGATCGCGATCGCCGCATGATGAGCTAGTCGTTCTGCTAAATCCAAGTCACTCCGCCCATAGCGCCGACCAGACTCTCCACACAGCAGGGAAATCACTCCCAGCTTATGCCCGTGGGCGATCAGTGGAACGCACATCGCTGACAAGAAATCGTACTCGCGCAGCAAAGAGAGGGCGGCGGCATCGGGAGCAACCGCTTCGAGTACCGCGTCGGGAATATCTGCATATACCTTTGATTCTCCCGTCCGCAGCACCTTCGCTACTCCGTGCCGCGCCTGGGTTTCAGTGGGCCGACGTTTCTCTATCTGCCACATCAGCTCTACTTTCCGAGGATCTGGGTGAGCAACTGCCAGCAAGCGAATCGAGCCGTCGGGTTCCATCAAATGCACGCAGCACCAATCTGCCAATTGCGGTACTGCCAAATCTGCCAAGTGTTGCAGCGTTACTTCGTAATCTAATGAGGAAGACAACACAGCGAGTGCCTCGGTGAGAAACTTAGCTCCCTCCTCTGTTTGCTTGCGATCGCTAATATCGCTTGTCACCCCAATCCATTTGTAAGCCTTCCCCGTATGATCTCGCACCACAGTACCCCGGTCGATCCAGTAAAGAAACGTCCCATCTTGTTGCTGGATGCGATACTCCTGAAAAAAGGGTTCCTGGGCCTGCGAATGCTGTTCGGCAGCCACAGAGACGCGATCGCGATCATCGGGATGAATAGCATTGAGCCAACCCTCTCTCGTCCTTGGAAATTCAGCTTTGACATATCCGAGAGCTTCGTCAATATGACCAAACCACAGGACAATGCCAGTATTAAGATCCCATTCATAAATCAAATCGCTGGCGCACTCCGCAGCAATCCGAAACCGCCCCTCTGACTGACGCAGAGCTTCCAGAAAACTATAGCGCTCCGTCACATCCAGAACTAGAGATAGCACCGACACTAAAGAGCCAGCCTCATCGTACAGAGCCGAGTTATACCACTCGCAATAAACAATAGATCCGTCTTTTCTGTAGTTGCGGTTGGACGAAATATTGCGCGATTCAGCGCCCTCCCTCAACCGGGCCGTGTCCTTGCTCACTGCCTCTGCGTCGGCTGGAAAAACAAAGTTCCAATCGTTCCCCTGTAAGTTCAAAACTTCCTCAGCAGTCCACCCAAAAATTTTTTCAGCAGCAGGCGACCACCGACAGACTCGATGAAAGGTGCTATCCCACTCGACTACTGCTAGCGGCGTGTTCTCGAAATGAAAAGTTAGTTTTTGAAGAGCATCGCGCAGCGACTCCTCGACCCGCTTGCGTTCAGTAAGATCGATGACAAAGAAGACTCCGCTATTTTGAGTTTCTTCAAAAGCCGCACCACCAATCAAAATTGGGACGCGGCTTCTGTCTTTACGGATGTATTCTTTCTCGTAAGGGTTGCAGTATCCAAACTTTGATATTTCCTGAATCGCCTGCTCGTCCAAGTGTCTGTATTCTGGCGGGGTGATTTCTACCCAATTTAATGCCCCAGTCTGGAAGTCTTCGCGCCCATAACCTGTCAATTTCAGCAAGGCATCGTTTGCTTCGGTAATATTGCCGTCAATGTCCCAAAAACCCATCCCGATCATATTGGACTCAATCACGCGCCGAAATCGGGAAGATGTTCTATGCAGTGTCTCGACTGTTTCCCGCAATGACTCTTCTACCTGCTGCCTTGAAGCTATTTCGTTAAGCAATAGTCTGTTACTTTCTCTAAGTTCGGCGGTGCGTGCTTCGACACGGCTTTCGAGTTCAATATTAGCGTTGTGTAGGGCGGCTTCGGCTCGCTCGCGCTCAGCAATTTCAGCCGTGAGGGCCCGGTTTGCTGCTTCTAATTGTGCGGGTGAAGGCAGCGCAAGGGCTTTGGGCATTAATGGTATCAGCTCGGCTGCTGTGTACATGGAGATGCCGGCGGTAATGGCTTTGATCGTGCCGGATATCCAGTAAACTGGATGCCACAGTGTCCAGACTTCCATGATGTGAGTGGTGCCACAAGAGATGATGAAGGCTCCGAACAGTAGGAATATCCAACTAAAGGGTACGTCGCGCCGTTTGTAAACAAAGTACACGAGCACGGCAGGAATTGAATAATAAGCTAGGGCAATTAATAAGTCGCTCAGCAGGTGCAACCCTACTAGCTCTCGCTGCCAGAGGTAACAGTGACCGTGCGGTATAAAATTTTGATTGAAGATCAGATTATTAATAGATTCCAGCATTTCGCCTTGTCCTTTGCAATTTAATCAGTCGTTGTCGGTTCCTGTCCCTAGTTTCTAGTGTTGCAAATATTCAACATTTCGACGACCTTCGGAATACAGAAGTTTTAATTCTGAATTCAACGTTCTGTATTCTGACTTTTAACTCCTGGCTCCTGACTCCTAGCTCCTGCTTTCTGCTGTATCAAAGTGTACTAAATTGCTTGAGCAAATCGGTTAAGGTCATTGAGAGCAATAAAATTTAATCTTTAAAGTTAAACCTCGATGCGCCTAGAGCAACTGCAAGCATTTCTTTCTGTTGCTGAAACTGGCAGCTTTCAGCAGGCTGCCCGTAAGTGCGGCGTTACCCAATCTACTATTAGTCGTCAGGTGCAGGTTTTAGAAGCTGAGCTGGGAATGCCTTTGTTCCACCGTACTACTCAGGCTAAGCTAACTCTGGGGGGGGAAAGGCTGCTGCCTCACGCTCGCAAAATCTGTCTGACTTGGAATAATGCTACAGAAGAATTAGCTGATTTGCTGGCGGGGAAGCAACCTGAACTTTGTGTGGCGGCGATTCACTCAATTTGTGCTTCTTATCTACCGCCTGTGCTGCAAAGGTTTTGTCGGGAGTATCCAGATGTGCAGTTGCGGGTGACGGCTTTGGGTAGCGATCGCGCTCTGAAGGTGTTAAAAGATGGGATGGTGGATGTGGCGATCGTGATGAACAATCGCTTTTTTACTCAAGGCCCGGAAATGCTGGTGGAAGTGCTCTACAATGAGCCGATTGAGGTGTTGATGGCCGCTAACCACCCCCTGATACAATACGAACGGATACCTTGGTTAGAGTTGAGTCGCTACCCACAGGTAGTTTTTAAGGATGGCTATGGGATGCAACGCTTGGTACAAGAGCAGTTTGCGCGGATGGGTTCGACTCTGAATGCAGTTTTGGAGTTAAATACGCTGGACGCTTTTCGGGGTGTGGTGCGTCAGGGTGAATTGATTGCTCTATTGCCACACTCGGCTTTGATGGAGGCCCGTACAGATTCTACTCTGGCAGTGCGGGCGATCGCACCTTGTCAGTCTAATTCTAAGGTTTCTGGGATTACGGAGGCGATCGCCGATCCGATTTGGAGCCGCCAAGTTGTCTTAGTCACTACTCACGATAGAATGCAAATTCCTCCTATTCAACACTTCTGGCGGCTGGTACGTGAATTAATATCACCTCAATTGTCCCTTATAAGTAAAGGGAAATCTTGGGTAAATGAGCAACCAGAGGCATTCAATATTAGAATTTAAACTGGTTAATTGGTAATTGGTAATTGGTAATTGGTAATTGGTAATTGGTAATTGGTAATTGGTAATTGGTAATTGGTAATTGGTAATTGGTTAATAGCTTGTAAGG
>NZ_JAQMUA010000428.1:0-3650 GCF_028330895.1 Kamptonema animale CS-326
CCCATCCTCCCCTCCGATTAATTAAAAGTTAAAAATTAAAAATTAAAAATTAAATCTCACAATTTTTAATTTTGCATTTTTTTTAATTTTGCATTTTTAATTTTTAATTGATTAAGTTGCTCCCCCATCTCCCCTATCCTCCCCATCTCCCTCTCTTTCCCTAGTCCCTAGTCCCTAGCTATATTTAACCTTCCAGCAGCGAGTCAAACCGTTCTTCAGCGCTGATCGCCTGAAAATCCAACTCACTTAAAGCTAACTGCCGATAAACATCAGGAGCAAATTTTATAGCTTGTTCCAAATTGTCAATTGCCAATTCCGAATAGCCAAGCCGCGCATAACAACAAGCTTTGTTGTAAAAAGCATCCGCAAAAGTGCTATGAATTTCTAGAGCTTTGCTGTAGCAATCTATTGCGTCCCAGTAATAACCGTTTTCCGCTAAGTTTACAGCTCGGTTGTACCAACTCAAATAATCATTCCCTAGCAAATCAACTTCTGTTTTTGCAGTGTTATTCCCTTGAGCTAAGCCGCCTAATTTTCCCCAAGCGAGTCCCCGTTCGTACCAAGCCTCGTCATAGTTAGGCTGAAGATCCAAGGCTCGATTAAAATTAATAATTGCCTTCTGATAATAACCTAGTCCCTTGAGTGCAAGACCTCGGTTATACCAAGCTCTAGCATCATCGGGCTTGAACTCGATCGCTCTCTCAAAACTATTGAGCGCTTTTTCATAGTATTTTAGGTGCAATAGCGCTTTACCTTGGTTGTACCACGCCCAACTAGCGTCTGGTTGCAATTGTAGACAGCGCTTAAAGCAGGCGATCGCTTTGTCACAGCGCCCTAAATGAATCAGCGTTAGTGCTCGATTATGCCAAATATTCGCGGCGTTGGGATTGAATTCTAGTGCTCTGTCAAAGCTGTTTAGAGCTTCTTCATGCCGATCTAAATTGCCCAAGGCGATCGCGCGGTTGTGCCAGCCAAAACTCGCGTTCGGTCGAAATCCCAGAGCCCGATCGAAACTGGTTAGTGCTTCCTGATGTCGTTCCAAATTCCCCAGCGCCATACCCCGCCCGAACCAACATTTGTAGTCGTCTGGCTGTAATTTGAGCGCTCGGTCAAAGCTGGTAAGGGCTTCATCGTTGTTGTTCGCTTCCAGGTGACGCGATCCGAGATGGTAAAACCACGCTGCTTCCATGTTGTGAATTAGGTTCATAACTTTAACATCTATCTTAAGAATGATTCTATCTCCAAAGATCTATAAAATTAAACCGTAATTTCACTGAGAAGGGAAGGATTTTCCAAATTAGTTGCTGTACCTCAGCATTAAAATTATTTGTAACGCCGCCCTCTAGGCGGTAAAGTCACCGCCGGGACAGCGGCGTTACTGCGAGCGTAAGTCCGAGCAAAAAATGAACTATGCTAAGGGTGTAAGTCTACGCGCGATCGCCATTTAATGACAGCAATCCAATCAGACATTGACATTGCCCCATTTATCGACCACGCCCTGCTCAATCCGGCTGCTACGCCAGAGCAGTTGACAAAGTGCTGCGAAGAAGCAGATCGATTTCAGTTCGCCACAGTCTGCGTATATCCCTTCTACGTGCGTGAAGCGGCGATTCTTCTACACGGTAAACACCCTAAAGTCTGTAGTGTAATTGCCTTTCCTACGGGAGCAACAACCTCAGCAGCCAAACTCTACGAAGCCCAAGAAGCCGCAGAAAATGGAGCTGCTGAACTCGATGTTGTCATCAATTTAGGTTTATTAAAAGCTGGAAAAACAGACGAATTACACCGCGATATTGCCGAAATTTGCGATGAAACTGGCTTAATTGTCAAGGCAATTTTAGAAACAGCGCTACTTACTGAAGCGGAGAAGCGACTGGCGGCCGAGATTTGTATGGATGCGGGTGTTACCTATCTGAAAACTAATACTGGTTTTTATGGCGGGGCTACAGTTGCAGATGTGAGTCTGCTGGATGAACTTGGGAAAGGGCGCGTGGGTATTAAAGCATCAGGAGGAATTCGTACTTACGAGCAAGCTGTAGATTTAATTGTGGCGGGTGCGACTCGTTTGGGGACTTCTCGCGGGCCTGATTTAATTCGCGATCGTAATAAGCAGTTAACACTGAATAGTTAATGTCGGTAGACATAATTATTAAGTCGGTCAAAATTATTAGTTGTTGCCTTTCTCAACTTTCTCCACAAGTGAACTCCACCTAAGCTCAAAAAGGCCAACAATACGCAAAGAAACCGGGTTTCTCAGAAAAATCTAAGATTCTCAACGAGATATCTACCAAGAAACCCGGTTTCTGGCCTCAACGTGCGATCGCCATACGCAAAGAAACCGGGTTTCTCAGCAAAATCTAAGCTTATCAACGAGATATCTACCAAGAAACCCGGTTTTTCGCCTCAACGTGCGATCGCCATACGCAAAGAAACCGGGTTTCTCAGCAAAATCTAAGCTTATCAACGAGATATCTACCAAGAAACCCGGTTTCTAGCCTCAACGTGCGATCGCAGCTCCCCACACCCTACAATAAATTAAAAGAGCAACGAACGACGAACAACTAACAATTAACAATTAACAACTAACAATTAACAACTAACAATTAACAACTAACAATTAACAATTAACAATTAAGAATTAATGAATCGAACTTACAAAGCAACTGGAATTAATCTCAAAAGTATGCCTATGGGCGAGCATGACCGATTGCTAACGATTTTAACGCGAGAATTTGGCTTAATTCGAGCCGTAGCGCCCGGAGTTCGCAAACAGCGATCGCACTTAGGCGGGAGAAGCGAATTATTTGTAGTTAACGAATTACTAATTGCCAAAGGGCGATCGCTCGATAAAATTACCCAAGCAGAGACAATAGAATCATACTCAGGACTGAGCAGAGACTTAGGAAAACTAGCATCAGGTCAATATCTCGCAGAATTGGTACTAACTCAAGCCCTTTCCGAGCAACCTCAAGAAGAATTGTTTAGCCTGCTCAACGAACACCTCAGCCGCCTAGAGCGTTTACCCCGCAAAACTGACAGCAAAACAGTTGTCGCTCATCTAGCGCACGGCATTTTTCATCTACTAGCATTAGGAGGAATAGCCCCCCAAGTGCAAGTCTGCGGAATCACCCAGCGCCCCCTGAACCCCAATTTTACCGATCCAGACTGGCAAGTGGGATTTAGTATCTCCGATGGAGGAACCATTAGTTTATCTGAATTAGCTAGTTTAGAAATAAAGCAACAAGGGAATGAGAGTATAGAAAAAGAATTATCAGAAAACTCCCCCCGCGTTCTGCCCGTACCAGAGCGCTTACGAGCCCGCTATCTGCAAACTACCCAAGGGCGATCGCGCCGACAAAGTACCAAAATCAACGCAGCGGAATTAGCCATTCTCCAGCAGCTAGCTTTGCCTGAGCTTCCTGAATCTAGCTATTTCTCCGATTCTGGCAACTGGGCCGCCGTCGAACGCCTGTTGCGCCAATACGCCCAATATCACTTAGGTTGCTCCATCCTCTCTGCGGCATTGATCGATACTTACGTAGAAACCGAAAATTACGTTTGAAGATGCTAGCGACGTAAGACAATTAAAAATAGTAGGACTTATCCAAAACTATCTGTAACGCCGCCATCCTGGCGGTCAAGATACCGCC
>NZ_JAQMUA010000036.1:0-2265 GCF_028330895.1 Kamptonema animale CS-326
CCTCTGGGCGGTAAAGATACCGCCCAGAGGGCGGCGTTACGTAAACAGTGCATAACTTCTATACTTGAAGTTAAAATACTAGGTATAGCAACCGCCAAGACCATTAGGGCATTCTCAATCGATGGAACCGTTAGGCTGAGCGATCGCACCGAAGCTCTTACTCTTATTCTCTTTCCCTTCTTTCCCTAGTCCTGAGCATCGTAGCCCCTGGCCCCTAACCGACGAAAGCGGTTGCTATATAATTTAAAGTTTGGCTAAACCATCCAAGAATATGAACCAGTACGACTCACTCCACCTAGCAATGTTCAGCGGTAAAGGCGGAGTAGGGAAAACAACCCTTTCCTGCGGGTTTGCGCGTCGCTGGGCCAAGCTATTTCCCCACGAAAACATCCTATTAATATCCACAGATCCCGCCCATTCTTTGGGGGATGTGTTGCAGATGGAAGTTGAAGACGCACCCAAAGCGATCGCAGATTTGCCTAACTTAAGCGTGCGAGCCCTCGACTCTCAGAAAATATTGCAGGAATTCAAAGCCAAATACGGAGAAGTTTTAGAACTATTAGTAGAGCGCGGAAGCTTTGTAGAAGGAGGAGACTTAACCCCCGTTTGGGACTTGAGTTGGCCCGGTTTAGACGAACTGATGGGCTTTCTAGAAATCCAGAAATTACTAACAGAAAAAGCCGCCGATCGTGTAGTAGTAGATATGGCTCCCTCCGGCCACACTGTAAATCTCTTCGGCCTCAAAGACTTTCTGGATGTCATGTTAGCTTCCCTCGAATTATTTCAACAGAAACATCGCGTAGTCAGCGAAACTTTAGCAGGGCGTTATACCACTGATGAAGCGGATCGCTTTTTAACAGACATGAAATCGGAACTAGCAGAAGGTAGAAACTTACTTGAGGATACTGATTTCAGTGCTTGTAATGTAGTCGCGATCGCAGAACCCATGAGCCTCCTAGAAACCCAACGCTTTCTAGATAGTTTGCACAAACTAGAAATTCCCTGCGGCGGCTTATTTGTCAACCATATTATCACAAATACTGATACAAATGGCGATCGCTACAGCGAACAACAGCAATTATTACAAAAATTCCTACAACTCCCCAGCCATCATCATATTTTTACCGTCCCCCAACAAAACTCAGAACCCCTTGGCGCAGAAGCATTAGACCATTTGATAGCCCAAATAGAAAAAATTGAAACAGTAGAATTAGCCCCTGCACCAATTATCGAATGGCCGACAAAAATCCCTCCCAGTTTCAGCGATTTTATCGCCGAAGAGCGGCAATTAATCCTAGTAGGTGGTAAAGGTGGAGTTGGTAAAACAACAGTTGCCGCCGCGATGGGATGGGCGATGGCAAATCGCTATCCAGACAAAAAAATTCGGATGATTTCTATCGATCCCGCCCATTCTTTAGGAGATGCTTTTGGGCAACAATTGACACACGAACCACAACAGCTAAGCGATAATTTGAGCGCCCAAGAAATTGATGCTGAAATCGTACTCGACCAATTTCGCGAAGATTATCTGTGGGAATTAGCAGAAATGATTAGCGGCGAAAGTAGCGAAGCGGATGCCGTAAAAATGGCTTACAGTCCTGAAGCTTGGCGGCAAATTGTGGCTCAAGCATTGCCAGGAATTGATGAGATGTTATCTCTTGTGGCTGTGATGAATTTATTAGATAGTAAGCAGGAAGATTTAATTATTTTAGATACTGCACCGACTGGTCATTTGCTCCGTTTCTTAGAAATGCCAACAGCTTTAGGAGACTGGCTAGCTTGGATTTTTAAACTGTGGATGAAGTATCAAAATGTTTTGGGCAGAGTAGATTTGATGGGAAGATTGCGGAAATTGCGGCAGCAAGTAGTACAATCACAAAAGAAGTTAAAAGATCCATCTCATACTGAATTTATCGGAGTTTTTCAGGCTCAAGCTGCGATTGTTGCCGAGCAAGTCAGATTAGCAGAATCTCTTAAAACTATGGGCGTACAGCAGCGCTATGCGGTACAAAATTGCTATCAACCTGGAGTAGATATTGATGGGGATTTATTGCCTGAGCAAACTATTATTCGCTTGCCAATGTTACCCCGTTCTGTAGCACCTATAGCGCGGATTGAAGCCGCAGCGAATTTACTATTTTGACCCGATACGGAACTTATGACAATCGATTAAGATTCTGTAAAGAGTGCTTAATACCAAATCCGGGTTTACTAGCCCCTTTATTGTCATTGCGAGCGAAGCGAAGCAATCGCAGAGACTAGGCG